>JAJFFI010000158.1 GCA_021776755.1 Alphaproteobacteria bacterium
CGCGTTTGATGAACTGCTTGGTGCCGTCGAGCGGATAGACGAGCCAGAAGCGGCCGTACTTCCGCGTCGGCGTGTGGCCGGCGGCGGCGGCTTCTTCCGAAATCGCCGGGATGTCGGGCGCAAGTTCGCTGAGCGAGGGCAGGATCACCGCCTCGCTGGCGTGGTCCGCCTCGGTGACCGGAGAGTTGTCGTCCTTGATTTCGATATCGAAATCGCGGGCATAGATTTCCATCACGGCGGCGCCCGCCTTGTGGACGATGCCGGCAACGGCGTCGAGGAGCGTGCGGTCCCGGAGTGTGCGGTCCATCGCCATCTCAGGCGGCCCCCTTCGCATGCGCCGCGCGGGCGTCGCGGATCGTGCGCCAGACCGCCTCCGGGGTTGCCGGCATGTCGATGGCGGTGACGCCAAGCTCGCCGAGCGCATCCAGGATGCCGTTGATGATCGCGGGCGGTGCGCCGATGGCGCCCGCCTCGCCGCAACCCTTCACGCCGAGCGGGTTGTTCTGGCAGGGAATTTCCTCGTAGCGGAAATCGATCTCGGTCATGTCGTCGGCCCGCGGCATGCCGTAGTCCATGAACGAGCCGCTCAACAACTGACCGGTCTCGGTGTCGTAAACCACCTGTTCGAGAAGCGCCTGCCCGAGCCCCTGCCCGACGCCGCCATGCACCTGGCCGGCGACGATCATCGGGTTCAACACGACGCCGAAATCGTCGACCACGGTGTAGCGGTCGATGCGCACGTGCCCGGTGGCAGGATCGATCTCGAGTTCGCAGACGTGGGCGCCGTTCGGGAAGGTCGCATCCTTAGGGACGTAGCGCTCGACATGATCGAGGCCGGGATCTTCGCCTTCCGGCAGGTTTGCCGGATCGTCCGCGGCGGCCGCAACCTCGTGGACCGTCATGCGGCGGTCAGTGCCGGCGATCGTGAAAACCCCCTCGTCGAACTCGATGTCGGCTTCGGCGGCCTCCATGACATGGGCCGCGATGCGCCGGCCCTTCTCGACGATCTTGTCGGAAGCCACATGGATCGCGCTGCCGGCCACAGGCAGCGACCGCGACCCACCGGTGCCGTTGCCGTAGACCACCTCATCGCTGTCGCCCTGGATCATGGTGATCCGGTCGGGCTCGAGCCCGAAACGGTCGGCGAGCAACTGGGCGAAGGCGGTCTCGTGCCCCTGCCCGTTCGACTGGTTGCCGACGCGGAGCTCGATTTTCGCAGTGTCGGGGCTGTCGCCGGTGAAGCGCACGTCCGCCTGCTCGTCGGGCGCACCACCGCAAACCTCGATATAGTAGGCGATGCCGATCCCGCGGTAGTGCCCGTCGGCCGCCGACGCCTTGCGGCGCGCCTCGAAGCCGTCCGCGTCCGCCACCTCGAGAGCGCGCCTGAGAATGCGCGGGAAGTCGCCGCTGTCGTAGGTCCGGTCGAGCGCGGTCGTGTAGGGCATGTCCGCGGGCGTGATGAAATTGCGGCGCCGGATTTCGGTGGCGCTGACGCCGAGGTCGCGGGCGGCGGCATCCATCAGGCGCTCGATGACATAGATCGCCTCTGGACGGCCGGCGCCGCGGTAGGCGTCGATGGGCGCCGTATTGGTAAAGACCGCGCGCATCCGCACCGAGGCGGCGGGAACCTTGTAGACGCCGACGAGCATCGAATATCCCGCGCTGGTCGCGATGAACGGCCCGAAGTTCGAGAGCTCACCGCCGACGTTGGCCAGCGTGTCGACCTTGAGTCCGAGTACCCGGCCCTCGCCGTCGAGCGCAAGCTCGGCCTCCGTCACATGGTCGCGGGCGTGGATATCGGAAAGCATGCCCTCGCCCCGGTCGGCGGCCCAGCGCACGGCACGGCCGAGCTTGCGGGCGGCGTAGAGCGCCAGCACCTGTTCGGGATAGAGGAAGATCTTGAGACCGAAGCCGCCGCCGACGTCATCGGTGACGACGTGGATGTCCTTCTTGTCGATGCCGAGGATATCGGGCATCCAGTTGACGAACTTGTGGACGCCCTGGGTCGGCGTGTGGAGGGTGAAACGGCCCGTTCCGGTGTCGTATTCGGCAAGTGCAACGCGGTTTTCCATCGGCGCGGGATGCACCCGGTTGTTCACCAGCCGGACCTTCGTCACGTGCGCCGCACCGTCGAATGCGCGGTCGGCGGCGTCATGGTCGCCCGCGCGCCAGTCGACAGCGACATTGCGGGCAGCGCCGTCCCAGAGTTGCGGGGCGCCCTCCGCGACGGCGTCCACCACCCCGGTCACCACGGGCAGGTCGTCATAGCCGACGTCGACGAGTTCGGCAGCATCGCGCGCCTGCTCGAGTGTCTCGGCAACAACGAAGGCGACCGGCTGGCCGACCCATCGGACCGCGCCATCGGCGAGTGCGGGGCGCGGCGGCTTCACCATCTCGGAGCCGTCGTGGTTCTTGATCGGAACGGGGCACGGGATGAGCCCGATCTTGTCGGCGTTGAGGTCGTCGATCGTGTAGACGGCGAGCACGCCGGGGGCGTCTTTTGCAGCGGCCGCGTCGATCCCGCCGATCCGCGCATGCGCCACCGATGCGCGCACGACCACCGAATGCACCGCATCCGGGATTGCCTTGTCGTCAGTATAGACACCGTGGCCGGTGAGAAGGCGCTGGTCTTCCTTGCGTTTGACCGATTGGCCTGTTCCGAAACGTCCCATGTGGTGTGCTGGCTCCGTGTGTGAGAAATTGGGGTGTGAGGAATTGAGTTGTGAGGAATTGAGTTGTGGGGAATTGGGGTGCGGGGGAACTAGGTGGGCCGGATCATAGGAAGCGCGCCCGCGTCCGCCAACCGTTGTTCTGACACTGGCTGTTGATGCGTTGGATATGGACCGCCACGCGGCCCTTGCCAAGCGCCTGCCGTTTCGGGTCGAATGACCCAAACGGCAAAAACGGCGGCAAGGGGGCCCCATGGCGCTTGGAAATACGAATTCCTCGTTCGGCTCGCTCTCGAAGTTCTTTCACTGGCTGATGTTCGCGCTGATCGCCTTCAACTTCAGCAGCGGCTGGACCATGGCAGACATGCCGAAGGGGGATTTCAAGAACCTCACCTATCTGCTGCACAAATCCACCGGGGTCACGGTGCTGACACTTGTGCTCGCGCGGCTGATCTGGCGCTGGATGAACGTGCAGCCCGATTTGCCGCCGACACTGAGCCCCGCCGAACGGATGGGGGCGCGTACCTCGCACTGGCTGCTTTATGCGCTGATGTTCGCGGTGCCTATCTCAGGCTATGTGCTGATCTCGGCGGGGGGTTTCGGCTTTGACTGGTATGGCCTGTTCCGGGTGCCCGAACTGATCGGCAAGAACGAGGAAATCTCCGATCTCGCGTCCGCGGCGCACTACTGGCTGACCTGGGCCTTCATCGCGATGATCGCGCTCCACTTCGCAGCAGCACTCCGTCACCACTTCCAGCTGAAAGACGACACACTCCGCCGGATGTTGCCTGGCGGGAGGTAAACCGTGAACTCGCCGAGCAATCGCAGTCCGATCGCGGAGTTGCCGACCCACCCGTCCAGACAAGAAGGCGCCGGCTGCAGATGCAGCCGGCGCCTGAAGCTGACGCGTCATGTCCACAGTCAGCCGGAAACCAAAAAAGGCCGCCGTTTGGCAGCCTCGTATCTTCGTTCTGTTACCGCATCCAGCGCGGGCCCCGGTTAAGGAAGCAAACCGCCGCCAGGGACAGAACCCCGGAGAACAGAACGATGTGCCCAATCATGAAGCCAGACATTTTTCTTGCTCTTCCATTGGCTTATCACCGCACCACTGCAACGCTGAATCGGATACTACGTCCGATCAGTTAACGAACAGTTAACGCCTTGGCAAAATTCAGTATTTGCCTGTGTTTGGCCGTTAACCATACGCGGAGATCCGGGGATTCGACTGTAAGTCCTGAAAATTTCGCGGACTTTTACTGCAATGTTGAAGTAATGCGCCCCGACAGGCGTCAGTGAGCGCCGTCGAGGAAGGTCGGGGTCAGCAGGGACACGATCAGATCAACCGTCTGCCCGTCGTTCGCGAACGGAAAAGCGACCCGTTCGTAGCCGAGCGTACGGCGCTGGAAGCTGAGATAATTGTTGCGCCAGAGATGGGGCCGGCGCTGGTGCGCGACGCTGGCATAGCGCGTGATGATGGCGTCCGCGTCGAGTTCGAGCGCCTCGTGGAGATATTCGCCGGTCATGTTCCGGCCCACGACCTCGACGTGATGATCGCCCATGAGACGAAACCGGAAACGGAGGTCGCTGTCGGCCGATCCTGGGGCGGCCGATTCCCCGGCAGGCCCAAACCGTTCGACATCGACGAGCATGATCTGCGCAAGAACCCGCCGCCAGTGCGCGGGGTCGAGGTCAGCGCGGGCCGGTAGACGGCCCGCGTCCGCGAATGTCTGCCAGAATTTGTAGAAATCGCGATGGGTGCCAACGGAAACGTCGTCTTCCGACATCACCATAAGGTCTTTCAGGTCCGCCATCGGTACGCGGGGGTGGCCATCCTCGGCTCCTTTGTCTCAATCTGCGGTCTTGCTGCCGCACTTGTTTTGGTCATTCCCCCATCTTCCAGAAAAAATGCGCCGACTCCGCGTCGGCACTATTCGAGTAATAATAATACCAAAACGGTACTATTTGCAACAGTTTATGTCTCACTTGCCCTTGGACCGGCGCCATTCCCGGGCCGTATAGTCGGAACATGTGCGGCCGCTACAGCCTGACCAGCCCTGACGACGCCATGCGGCAACTCTTTGCCTACGAGAGCCCGCCGCTGAACATCGCTGCGCGCTACAACACTGCGCCAACCCAGCAGGCGCCAGTCGTTCGCCAGGATGAGACCGGCGCCCGCGAGTTGGTCAAGCTGCGCTGGGGACTCGTTCCGTCCTGGGCCGACGACTTCGGCATCGGCGCCCGCATGATCAATGCACGGAGCGAAACCGTGGCCGGGAAACCGGCGTTTCGCGCCGCCTTCCAACGCCGCCGGTGCCTGGTGCCGGCCACCGGCTGGTACGAATGGAAGTCGGCCAGCGAAGGCAAGGATGGCAAGATATCACCCAAGCAGCCCTATGCGATCGGCTACCCGGAAACGCCTCCGTTCGCATTCGCGGGGCTTTGGGAAAGCTGGGACAAGGGTGCGGTGGAGACAACGGGCGGCGGGGAAGGCACTGGGCCGGTCGAGACCTACACGATCCTGACCCGGGCGGCCGACGAGGACATCGCGAAGGTGCACCACCGCATGCCGGTCATCCTGGACGCGGCGGCCTGGGACACCTGGCTTGCGCCCGACACGCTGACCGAAAAGACCGCAGACCTCCTGTTGAACGGGCCAACGCCCGAAGGCCTCATCCACTGGCCGGTCAGCACCCGGGTCAACAAGCCCGCGAACGACGATCCGTCCTGCCTCGAGCCAGCAGACCCCGCCGGCGCTGACGCGGCGGAGGCTCCGTCGTCTCCGGATCAGCTCCGCCTGCTCTGACGGCCGGTTATTTCAGGTTACACAACCTAAAATTGTAATGAGCAACAGGCATGTTCATCAGGATGCGGACGATTTTGTATAGCCAAATCAAAGGAGTGTGTTGCGGAGTCCGAAATAACAATCTAGGGTTTTGCGAGAGTAAGCTGAAAAATACACAACTTATATAAATAGATGCGCGAGCCGACCAAATCAGGAAACGCAGGACCCGGAAGATCCGCTGCGCGGACCAAGGTGTGCGACCCGCCCGGCCGTGCTTTGCAAAAATCGACCCTCAGCGACGGCGTCGGGACGATCACGGACTGGTTTGCCTCGGGCCGGAAGGCCGACGATTTCCCGCTGCTCGAAACACCGGGATATCTACTGCGCCGGGCGCACCAACGCGCCGTTGAGCTGTTTACCGAGAACCGCAAGGGTTCGGACCTGACGCCGCGCCAGTTCGTGGCCATGATGGCGGTCTACAAGGACCCGGGCCTCAGCCAGGCGGACCTCGTGGAGACCACGGCGATCGACCGGAGCACGGTTGCCGACGTGGTGGACCGGTTGACAGGCCGCGGCCTGATCCGCCGCCAGCGTTCGCGCCGGGACAAGCGAATCAATACGCTTTCGCTGACGCCGAAAGGCCGCGCAGAACTCGAGGCGGCCATCGAGCGAGCCACCATGACCCAGCGCGAAATCCTGAAGACCATTCCCGCCGACGAGCGCGAATGCTTCATCCGCAACCTCCGCCGGATCGCAGGCCTGCAAGCCTGACGGGCATCCGCACCCGGAGGCGGAAATCGAAGCTCAGGCCGCGCCGCGGGCCACCAGTTCATCGAGCCGGGCCACCCGGACGTACAGTTGCCGCGACTCGGCCAGCAGGGTGCGGAGACGCCGCGGCAGGGTCTCGTCTTGCTCGCCCTTGTCATCGAGGCAGACATCCTGGCGGTCGAGCCGCCGGTCGGCCGATGCCGCCTCAAGCGGCGTCATCTCGTTGTTCTCGACGGCACGCTGCACCAGCAACCAGGCCATGATCTGGGTGAGGCGCGCCGTTACCCGCATCATTTCGCAGGACGCGGTGAGATCGGTGAGTTGCGCCGCGGTAAAGCCCGGGTCATTTGCCGCGGCCCCCCCTGGACCAATATCGTTGGCAGCGGCGGGCGCCGCACTGGCCTCGCGCCGGACGACGGCGTTCAGCGCGCAGGATTTCGCCTCCGTAACCAGAGAGATTGCGTCGTCCCAGGTTTTGGCGAAAAACGCGGTCGATCCGAAATGTGCTGCCGTTGGTTCCATGCGTTAACGAATTTCAGAAATTTTCACTGTCAGATCAATCGTTTGGTTTGAATATGGTTAACGGCGCGCGCCTCAATCCGGCACCACGAGTGGCGTTAGCAACGCCCGCATGACATCGGGCACCGGCACCGGACGGCGGGTCTTTCGGTCGACGCAGACGTGGACGAAGTAGCCGATCGCCGCCGGCTCCGGGTCGCCCGCACGGAACAGACCGATCTCGTAGCGGATGCTGGAGTTGCCGAGCTTGCCGACCCGAAGTCCCGCTTCGACGGTTTCGGGATATGTGATTTCCTTGGTGAAGGTGCATTTGCTTTCGATCGCCAGCCCGACGACATCGCTGGTCCTGAGATCGAGCGCGCCGCCCTCGATGAGATAGGTGTTCACGACCGTATCGAAATAGGAATAATAGACGACGTTGTTCACATGACCGTAGACGTCGTTGTCGTGCCAACGGGTCGTGATCGACTGAAAGTGCAGATAGTTGTCGCGACATTCGCGCGCGGGCTTCCCCCCCATCAGGCCGCCTCCTTCGCGTTCAGGCCGCGATAGAAATCGCGCAGCGCGTCGAGGGTCGCATCCGGCGCCTCGGTCATCATCATGTGGCCGCAGGCGAGCTCAGCCACCTTGGCGCCCTCAATCACGGCGGCGAGCGCCTTGCCGCTTTTCGCGGGTGTCATCATGTCGCGCGCGCCGAGCACGAACAGTGCGGGACAGCCGACCTTTGCCGCCTGGTCGAGAGCCGCCTTGTACACATTGCAGGCCGCAAGATCGTTGCCCAGCGCACCCGCCGGCGCCTGTTCGAGCACCTTGAGGCCGCCGCCGGTCATCCAGAGCCCGGGTGACGTGTGACCGCCGAGATGCGCGTCGCGCCCGAAGCCCCAAGAGGTCACCAGGTCATAGCCGAGATGGTCGCCCTTCTGGGCCGCTTCCAGCAGTTCCGGATGCACGGGCATTTCGGTGGCGACCCCGCACAGCGCGATGGAGGCCACCTGGTTCGGGTGGGACGCGGCGGTTTCGAGCGCAATCAACGCCCCCATGCTGTGGCCCACCAGATGCGCGTTCTTGAGCCCCGCGGCCTGCACCAAATCGGCGATCCAGGCGGCCATCGCCGGGACACTGTCGAGGAACGGGCCTTCGGATTTTCCGTGACCCGGCAAATCGACGGCCAGCACCGACATGCCGTGATGCGCGAAGTAGCGCGTCTGGAGCTGCCAGACGGTCCGGTCCATGCCGGCGCCGTGAATGAAGATCACGGTGGGCCTGGCCGGGTCGAACGGGCGCCCGCCGGTTGCCGCGAACGCGGTCTTGCCGTTGACGGTCAGGTCCATGGGGAAGCTCCCACGGCCCCCTCTCCCCTTGCGGGAGAGGGTTGGGGTGAGGGGTACGCGCGCGTCTGCGCGCGGAGGACACCGCTCATGCCGCCTGTCGGCGGCG
>JAJFFI010000159.1 GCA_021776755.1 Alphaproteobacteria bacterium
CGAGGTCGCCTCGTCGAACAGCAGGATCTTCGGCGCCTTGAGGATCGTGCGCGCGATCGCGACCCGCTGCTTCTCGCCGCCCGAGAGCTTCAGCCCCCGCTCGCCGACGACCGTCCGGTAACCGTCGGGCAACGCCATCACGAAATCATGGATCCGCGCAAGCCGCGCCGCCTCCTCGATTTTGGCCGGGCTGGAGTCCGGTTTTCCATAGGCAATATTATAGTAAACCGAATCGTTGAATAAGACCGTGTCCTGGGGAACGATGCCGATTGCCGCGCGCAGGCTGGCTTGCGTGACGTCGCGGATGTCCTGCCCGTCGATGGTGATGCGCCCCTCGCCGACATCGTAGAAGCGGAACAGCAGGCGCGAGATCGTCGACTTGCCGGCCCCCGAGGCCCCCACGATCGCCACCGATTTTCCGGCCGGCACCGTGAAGTCCACGCCCTTGAGGATCGCCCGGCGCGGGTCGTAGCCGAACGACACATCCTCGAACCGCACCACGCCGTCGGGAATGTCGAGGGGCTTGGCGCCCGGTGCGTCCGCCACCTCGGTGCCCACCTCGAGCAGCGAGAACATGCTCTCCATGTCGGTCAGGGACTGCTTGATCTCGCGGTAGACGAAGCCGAGGAAGTTCAGCGGCTGGTAGAGGTGGATCAGATAGGTGTTCACCAGCACGAAATCGCCGATGGTCATGGTGCCGCCCACCACGCCGCGGGCCGCCATCACCATGACGATGGTCAGGCCGACGGCGATAATCATCCCCTGACCAATGTTCAATAAGGACAGCGAGGTGCGGCTCTTGACCGCCGAGGCCTCGTAGCGCTCCAGCGAGCTGTCATACCGCCGCGCCTCGTGCGCCTCATTGCCGAAGTATTTCACGGTCTCGAAGTTCAGCAGGCTGTCGATCGCCTTGGTGTTGGCCTCGCTGTCCATCTCGTTCATCTGGCGGCGGTACTTGGTGCGCCATTCGGTGACGACCAGCGAGAACGCGATGTAGCCCGCGACCGACACGAAGGTCACCAGCGCGAACCAGATATTGTAGAGCGCCCAGAGGATGCCGCAGACCAGCAGGATCTCAAGCAGCGTCGGCAGGATATTGAACAGCATGAAGGAGAGCAGAAACTCGATGCCCTTGGTGCCGCGCTCGATGGCGCGGGTCAGTCCGCCGGTCTGCCGGTCGAGATGAAACCGCAGCGCCAGCGCATGGAGATGCTCGAACACCTGCAGCGCCACCGTCCGGATCGCCCGCTGCGCCACCTTGGCGAACACCGCGTCGCGGAACTCACCGAACGCCTGGCTCATCACCCGCACCAACCCGTAGGCGAAAATCAGCCCCAGCGGCACCACCAGCACCGCCGCCGCACCTGCCCCCGTGCCACCCGCCCCCGTGCCGCCCGTCAGCGCGTCAATCGCCATCTTGTAGAGCACCGGCACATAGACGATGCCGAGTTTCGCCCCGACGAGGAACAGCATCGCGATCACGACCCGGACCCGCAACTCGAGCCAGGCCTCCCGGGTGCGCGGCGGCCAGAGATAGGGGATCAGCGTCTTCAGCGCGCGGCCGGCATAGCCCGGCGGCGGGGGCGTCTTTGAAAGCATGCGGGGTGGAACCATGAGCAAAAACTAGGCTTCGTAAGGAAAAGAGCAAGCATCACGGCGCGCGCCAAATGGCCTGCCGGTCCACGCAATCCGGAAAAATCAAGAAAACTGACAAAAAATCGCCGGGCGTGATGCCCGTCACAGCCATTTCGAAACCGAACAGGTATAACCGCATCATCAACCGGCGGAAGAGGCATCCCGCTTGGCCCCGATTTCAGCGACACGCGAACCCCGGGCGAGCCAGAGCACTCCTCTCCGCCGGTTTTTATTGCCTCGTTTTCGGGGGCACCGGCGCAGGTAGCGCCGGACAGGACGAGACCGGAAGTCTCGAAGTCCAACGGCGCGCGACAGGAGGTCCAGATGCCGTGCATTTCCACCCAGGCCATTTCCACCCGGACTCTCGACGTCAACGGCGCCACGGCCGTTTATCGCGAAGCCCTGCCCATACAGAAAATCGGGGCGGCCAACGATAATGCCGGCCGCGACGGAGCCCCGCCCAACACGGGGATCGAAACCGGGATTCTGGTGCATTGCTCCACCGGCACGGGCGGCCAGTGGAAAAAACTAATTGAACAGCTTTCAGATTCTACCCCGGGCCGGTACCGCATCCTGGCACCCGACCTCTGCGGCTATGGCCGCAGCGAGGCAGGCACCCCCGATGCGCTCGGCCTGTTGAACCAGGATATCGCGCTGGTTGCGGCGCTGATCGCCACCTGCACCGGCGAGAACAGCGGACCCGTGCACATCGTCGGCCATTCCTATGGCGGCGGCGTTGCGTTGCGCGCGGCCATCGCGGCCGAGCTCGCTGCGCCCGGCCGCATCGCCTCGCTCACGCTCTTCGAACCGTGTCTCTTCAGCCTGCTGCCCGAGGACAGCGCAGGCTACGGCGAGATCGCAGCCCTCGCCCGCACCATGATGGAGGCGGCCGATGGCACCGACGCCGACCGCTGGGCGGCCGCCGCGCGGTTCATCACATACTGGGGCGGGGAGCAGAGCTGGGCCGCCATGCCCGCCGGGATGAAGCTCGCCGTCGCCGGCCAGGTGCCGCGGGTCGCGCACGACTTTCGCGGCCTGTTTGCCAACTCCGAAACCGAAAGCCCGGAGGACCTCGCCAGCGCCCTGGCACTTCTCGACCTGCCGCTGCTCCTGATGCGCGGCACCGGGACCACCACTGCCGCCCGCGAGGTTGCCGACATCGTCCGCGCCCTCCGCCCCGATGCAGCGTTTGCCGAAATCGCGGGCGCCGGCCACATGGCGCCGCTGACCCACGCGGCTGAGGTCAACCCGCACATTGTCCGGCACATTGCGCTGAATGGCGCCGATGTCCCGGGCAGAACTACCCGCTCGGCTGCCTGACAGCGCGGTCTCTTGCCGCCGCGGCGAGACGCTCGAATATCAACAGACCGAAACAGCACAGGCCGAGCATCACGGCCCCCATGTCGAAGGTCACGCGCGCGCTTCCGGTCAGGCTGGCGAGCCAGCCGCCGAGCAGCGGCGCCAGCACGGTCGCGAGATAGAACAGCGTGAAGAAGACCCCCATGCCGACGGCCCGGGTTTCGGCCCGCAGCACGGCGGCCGGCAGGCTCATGATCGGCCCGGCGGCGAGACCGCCCACCAGCCCGAGCATTACGAAGACCGGCAACACCGCATCGGTTCGCACGCCTGCGACGAGGAGCACCGCGAACAACAGCAGCCCGCTCACAAGGACCAGATTCCGCCGGCCGGTGCGGTCCGCGATCACGCCGCCAAGCGGCACCGAGACCGCGACCAGCCACAGCACGATGCTGGTCGCCGAGCTCGCCTCGGAGACGCTCCAGCCGCGCTCGGCCAGAATGGCGGGGCCGAAGCTGAAGATCATGCCGATGGCCCCGTTGTAGAGGCCCCAGATTGCGCCGGCGGCGATAACCGCCGCCATGGTCAAACCCGCGAGCTTCTGTTTCTTGACGGCTGCAGGACCATCCGCACCCGCTGGCGCGCGATAGAACACCGCCAGCGCGATCAGCCCGGCCGCCGCCAACGCTGCCACAAACAGCAGCGCCAGGGTCAGGCTGCCCGCCTCCGCGATGGGCGGCAGCACAACGAGCGCCAGCGCAATCCCAACGGGCCAGGAATTGACGAAGATCCCCATGGCGGTGGCGATCTCGCGGCCGTCGAACCAGTCGGTGACCATCTTGGTCATCAGCACATTGAGGATCACGCCGCCGATGCCGGCGAACAGCCGGCCGAGCAGCTGCATTTCCCAGAGCGGCGACAGGGCGATGATCAGGCCGCCGCACACCATCAGGCCAAGCCCGAACAGGACCGACGGCTTGTCGCCAAACCGCTTGCCGATGCTGCCGCCCGGGATCGCCAGGATGATGCCGGGCGACAGGTAGAGCCCGATCAGCAGCCCCAGATCGGCAAGGCCGACATTGAACGCGTCCATGATCAGCGGCGAGAGCGCGGCCGCAGCCTGAAACTGAAACGCCATCGCGACCCGCACGCTGAACAGCAATGCCAGGGCCTGCCAGCGGCTGGTCATGGGCTCCCCCCTGTCTTCAACTATGTCTTCCAAATTTGCCGGGGCCAAGTGGGACGAAAGCTTGCGCTGGCGCAACTCCCGTTTGCCGGTGCTCTGATAAAAGGGATGAGACGAGAGTTGCCGGCGGGCTGCGCCGGCGGATCGCAAGGAGAGAGCCGTTGCCCGATACCGGACCGGATCGCGAGATCGTCACCATCGACGGCAGGAACGTCGTGATCAAGCGCGAGGCGTCGCCGATCACCAACGGCGGCGTGCTCGAGAACGGCGACGCGCTGCGCCTGCTCAACATCTTCGACGAAAAGTTCCAGCCCTCGAACTACGGGCTCCCGGACGGCAAGCCGCTGCGGATGTTCGACGGCAAGGTCGTCAAGGTCGACCTCTCAAAGCGCAGCAAGGAGGACATGAACTTCTGGCACCGCAACGTCGACGCCCACGAGCTGATCTTCTGCGTGAAGGGGGCGCTGCGCTGGGAGACCGAGTTGGGGGGTCCGGATCCTGCGGCCCGGCGACATGCTCTTCATTCCCCGCGGCATCACGCACCGCTCCGCACTCTGCGAGGAGTCGGAGGAAGAGAACGTCCTGGTCGAGCTGAAGATCGCCGAAGACATCGCCTATGTCGGAGACGCGAAACAGGGGGTCGGAGACGCGAAACAGGGGGTCGGAGACGCGAAACAAGGGGTCGGAGACGCGAAATAGGGGACACGAAACCGGCAACCCCTGCTACTTGCAGTTGATGCTTTCCAGTTTCCTGTTGGGCAATATTGTCTTGCAGATCGTCGCCCCCGTCAGCGTCACGCCTTTCAATTTCGCGCCCGTCAGGTTCGCGCCGGTCAGGTTTGCGCCGGTCAGGTTCGCGCCTGACAGGTTCGCCTGCTGCAGGTTGGCGTTCAGCAAGACCGCGTTGCTGAGGTTCGCGTTATTCATCGAGGTGTAGACCAGGTCCGCGCTCTCCATGTTCGCGCCCGACAGGTTCGCGCCCCTCAGGAGCCCGTCCCGCAGTTTCGCCGCCCTCAGGTCCGTGCCCGACAGGTTCGCACTCCTCAGGTCCGCCGCCCTCAAGTTCGCAAAGTTCAGGTTCGCCCCCGCCAGGTTCGCGCTCTTGAGCTGTGCGTCCTTCAGCTTCGCCTGCTTCAGGTCACAGCCCGGGCACTGATTTGTCTCAATGAGCTGCTTCACCTGCGCCGGGTCGGCGGCCCGCGCGGGCGACACGCCCACACTGCTTATCAGCCCGGCCGCCAAGACGGCGGCCAGCGCGATTGCGGCATTTCTGATTTTCATGTTGTCCCCTGGGACCCGTCCGATATTGCGCGGCCGATACAACGCGGGCAGGTCGGCCTTCCAAGACGGGAGGCCATCATAGCGTGTTAAGTGGCCGAATTCGGGCGGGCGGCGCGGTGGCCTGGCCTCCGGGTTGCGCCCGTGCCTCGAAACAAACTCATTCGCGGGATAAAAGTAGGGTCAGTCCGGCCCGGTTGCAGTCAGCCTTCCGGTCTCACCTTGAATTTTCTGCCGCCGCTCGAACTCGCTTGACCCGAACTCGCGTGAAACGAAGCGAGCCCATTTCATCCGGCCTTTCACAGCCGGCCTTTCACAGCCCGCCTTTCACAGCCCGCCTTTCACAGAAAGACACAACGCCATGACCCTCAATATCTACGCCCACCTTGTGATACTCGGTGCGGCCCTGCTCTTCTCGCCAATGGCGCAAGCCGCCGACGCCGAGCACGTTGCCAAATACAAGGGCCCCCACGGCAAATGCCACGACGAGCCGCTCGCCAACCCGTGCGACCTGTCCAACGCCGACCTGAGCAACCACAACAGAAACTCCATGTATATGGTGAATGCCAATGCTCAGGGCGCCAATTTTTCAGGGTCAACACTGAGCAACATGTTTATTTCCAAAGCGAATTTATCCGGCGCCAACCTGTCGTCCACCACGTACAGCGGGGGTATAATTGGCTCAACCAATCTGACCGGCGCAAACCTGCAGGGCATGGTCGGAAAACACGGTTTTTCGTTCAATGGCAATGACCTGCGAGACGCTAATCTGACCGGCGCCAAGCTGAGAAATCTGGAAGGCGCCTATCCCCCGAACAAGTTCTGCAACACCACGATGCCCGACGGCACGATCAGCAACCGCGACTGCGCACAGTAAATTCGTCGCGGCTCGAACGGCGCCATACTCCCATATTCCAGCGGCTAAACCGCCGCTGGACAGCCTCTCCCGGCTGTGGAAGCATCCCGTAATCCCAGACAATTCTCTGGTCCAATCACGGGAGGCACGCATGAATATGTTCAAGACACTCGCCCTGGCAGGCGTCCTTGCCACGATGACATCTCCGCTGCTTGCGCAAGACATGTCGATGGGCTTTTTCGTCACCAGCGTCGGCGTCGGCGACGGCGCCAATCTCGGCGGTATTGAAGGCGGCGACGCCCATTGCCAGAAGCTCGCCACGGCCGCGGGGTCGAAGAAATCGACCTGGCGGGCCTATCTCTCGACCCAGGTCACCGAAGGCCGCGGCATCTCGGCCCGCGACCGCATCGGCAAGGGCCCCTGGTACAACGCCAAGGGCGTGCTGATCGCGCGGAACCTTGACGAGCTGCACCTCAACAACTCGACCATCACCAAGAGCACCGCGCTCGACGAAAACGGCAATCCCGTGAAGGGTCGCGGGGACAAGCCGAACGAGCACGACATCCTCACCGGATCGCGCGACGACGGCACCGCCTTCTTCCCTTGGGAGAAGGGCGACCACACCTGCAGCAACTGGACCAGCAACGATGAAAAGGGCAGTGCGATGGTCGGCCATCACGACCGCCACGGCGGCGGCAATACGTCCTGGACCGCGGCGCACCAGTCCCGCGGTTGCCACCAGAAGGGGCTTGAGAGCTCCGGCGGCGCTGGCCTGCTCTACTGCTTCGCCGCCGACTAGGCGAAGTCTGCACGCACGAAAAAGGGCGGGGCCACAAGGCTCCGCCCTTTCAATTCGTATTCAATTCAAAGCGCCGGTCGTCAGCCCCCGCCGTGCTGCTGATCGCAGCGGGACCAGCACGCCTGCTCCTCGACGAGGCAGGCCTCGAGCGTATCGCTCAGCCACTGCTGGCCGTGCGCGCCGTCCGACCCCCTTTTTTGAGTTGCGCTTGCCTGGCACGCGTCCTTTGTGGCCGTGCATTGCGCTTCGCAGGCCAGGTACGCCGCGCTTTTGTGGTTCTCGGCCAGCTGCGTGCCCGGCATCGGAGACATCTTCAGAGCCGGAATTTCAGCCGCAGTCGCGCCGAACGCAAACACGGACAGCACGCCGGCAACAACCATGACAGCGGTAGATTTCATCGCTTTACCCCTTAAAAATCGATGGGCCTCATCGAGTGCATAATTATTTATGCGGCATCACGACGCAATCGAATTGTGGTTTATTCGCGCTCGTCCCTCGCAGCCACCCATCCAGATCGCCCGCCACCCATATCGCCCGCCAGACATAGGGATTTATTCTTTGACCGCCGCTTGTATTGTCGTAGACTCCACGCTCCCGGACCAGCCCGGGTCCGCACCGGAAAATGATAACAAATGCTAACATTCTCCACGGAATCGAAACGAGAAGCATTACCGAACAAGGACTTGAGATTTCGATGTTAACACCCCCTCCCGCATGGCCCGCAGGCGCAAATGATGACAAATGATGACATCACCCGCGGAATCGCGCCGGCCCAGGCGCCTGACCACGTGCGGCTCCTGCAGGTGCCCGGCCCCACCAACGTGCCCGAGCGCATCCTCGCCGCCATGCACCGGCCGGCGATGGATCCCACCGGACAGGCGTTCCGCGCGCTGGCGCAGGATGTCTTTGCCCGCCTGAAGGGTTTCTTCCGGATGGCTGACACGGGGGGCGGCGAGGTGTTCCTCTATGCCGCCAACGGCCACGGCGTCTGGGAGGCCGCCCTCGTCAACACGCTCTCGCCGGGCGACAAGGTGCTGGTGCCCGACACCGGCAACTTCGCCTTCGCCTGGCGCAAGATGGCCGAGAGCCTCGGGCTCGACGTCACCTATCTCGAAAGCGACTGGCGCCGCGCGATCGACCCGGGCGCGGTCGAGGCCGCGCTGCGCGAAGACCGCAGCCATGCCTTCAAGGCCGTGCTTGCGATCCACACCGACACCGCCACCAGCGTCACCTCCGACATTCCGGCGCTGCGGGCCGCGATCGACGCCGCCGGCCACCCTGCGCTCCTGATGGTCGACGCCATTGCTTCCCACATGACGGTCGATTTCCGCATGGACGACTGGGGCATCGACGTCGCCCTTTCGGCCTCGCAGAAGGGCTTCATGTGCCCGCCGGGGGTGAGCTTTCTCGCCGCCAACGCCCGCGCGCTCAAGGCCTCCGGGTCCGCGGGCTACTACCGCAACTACTGGAGCTGGCCGCTGCGGCAGGAGGACATGACCTACCGCTGGTTTTGCGGCACCGCCCCCCAGCACGGCCTCTTCGGCCTGATCGAGGCGATGGACATGCTCGACGAGGAAGGCCACGACGCCGTCTTTGCCCGCCACGCGCGCTGCGCCGGCATGGTGCGGACCGCGGTCGGGCACTGGTCGCAGGATGGCGGTATCGAACTCAATGCCGTGGAACCCGCCCAGCGCGCGAACTCCGTCACGACGGTCCGCGTGCCGGAAAAATACGATCCCGATGCCCTCCGCAGGGACTGCCTCGCCCGCACCGGCGTCGCCCTCGGCGGCGGCCTCGCCCGCCTCCAGGGCCACGCGCTCCGCATCGGCCACATGGGCTACGTCACCGAAGCCATGATCGCCGAAACCCTCACGGCGCTCGAAGCCACGCTTGCCGAAGACGACGTGCCGCACCGCCCGGGCGCCGTGGCGGCGGCGGAAGATTTTGTTGCGAATAT
>JAJFFI010000160.1 GCA_021776755.1 Alphaproteobacteria bacterium
AGCCGTCAGCTGGGCCTCGCTTTCCGCCAGCAACTCCAAGGCAGTTTCGCCGCCGCGCAGCAGCAGCATGGAAACCAGCGCCTGAACCACCGAGGTGGCGCTCAGCATCGAATGCAGAAAGGACTCGGTGCGGGTTTCAACGACCAGGGTTTCATCGCTGATTCCGGCGAGCGGCGAGCTCGCGCTGTCGGTGATCGTCACGAGCCGCGCCCCCCGCGCGACTGCAGCTTCGGCGACCGTGAGCGTCTCGCGCGTGTAGGGCTGAAAACTGATTGCGAGCACTGCCGATCCTTCGGACACGTCGCGCACCGCATCGGACACCGTGCCCGCGTGGCCGTCGATCAGGTAGGCGCCAGTCCGGAACAGCCGCACGGAATAATGAAACAGGAACGCAGTGGCGTAGCAGCTCCTGAGGCCGATCACGTGCAACGCTTCGGCAGCGCCGAGCACTTCGGCGCAGGCCGTCAGCCGGTCGGTGCCAATGGTCTGGTAGCTGCGGGACAGGTTCTCAATGTCGATATCGAGCTGCCGCAGCGCAAGCGCCACACCCGGGTGGGTGTCATCGCCATCGCGGTCGCTGATCAACTGGCGCGCACGGTCTGAATAGCTGCGGACAGGGTCGCGGAGCCGATCCTGAAACGGTTGGCGAAACGGCTCGTAGCCGTCGTAACCAAGGGCCTGGGCGAGGCGGACCATGGTCGCAGGCGTGACCCCGGCATCGCCCGCGAGCCGGCGCATCGACTGCAGCGCCACATCTTCTGGACGGTCGAGCACGTAGCGCGCGGCCTGGCGAAGTTGTGGACTGAGCGTTGGAATGAGCCGTTCCAGCTGATGCTGAACGGCCCTGTGATCCCCGATCCGGATCATATGCCTCCCAAACAAACGGGCCATCTTTTATGTGGCGGCCTCTATCGTGAAGCCTAGGGGCTATGTTTGGGAATTGCAACAAGTGTTCCGGAAACTGCAGAAACGGGTCAAATGTTACTGTCCTTCCGGACGCGCAAACACCCCCGCCTGCCTTGTCCGGTGCCATTAATTCCAATAGCGTTTCGGTCTTTCCGGGTCCGCGCCGGTCCGCCCGTGTCTGGGGCGGGCGCTCCCTGTTCAGCCACTTCAGAGAAACACGCCCATGGATCTCAAGGATCATATTGCCACCGTGCCCGACTTTCCCAAAGAAGGCATCCTGTTCTACGACATCTCGACCCTGCTGGCGCATCCGGCCGCATGGCGGAAGACGGTTTCCGATCTCGCGGCTGCCATCGCGCCGCTCAAACCGGACGTCCTTGTCGGCATCGAATCCCGGGGGTTCCTGGTGGCCGCTCCGCTGGCGCTCGAGTTGGGGATCGGCTTCGTTATGGTAAGAAAAGAGGGTAAGCTGCCAGGCGCGACAATTCCGTTCACTTATGAACTCGAGTACGGCAGCGACACACTTGAAATCCAGGAAAATGCGATCGGACAGGGACAGCGCATCGTGGTCCTCGACGATCTTCTCGCAACCGGAGGCACCATGGCAGCCACGATCGACCTCTGCCGCAAGGTCGGAGCCGATGTTGCAGGATGCGCCTGCATAATCGAGCTCACATTTCTCGATGGCCGAAAACGCCTCAATGTCCCGGCAACGACCCTGATTGCCTATGACGAATGATCCGAAGCAATCTTGCTGGAAAAAAATATGTCTGTTTCCAGTCTCTTGGCGGATTGAGGTTAAAGGTTCGTAAAGCAGATAATCGTAGGCTCCGAGGCTCATTTAACCCTCACTTGCAAATCCTTGATCTGCAAGCGGAGACAGAAGTTTGATCGATCCGAAAGTCATGCAGACCGTCGCCGAAGCCCTGAATGTTCAGGATTCAGGCCTCGCTGTTTTCGATGCCGAAGACCGGCTGGTCTTCTGCAACGAAGCGCACGGAGATCTTTTCCCGCTGATGGCGCCGTTGATGATGCCGGGCACAACATTCGACGACATCTTGCGCGGCGCCGTCGCGGTCGGTCAGTTCGACCTCGACAAGCACGACCGCGATCCGGGATACGGTTCGGGCTGGATCGGCGGCATCGCCGACAAACCCATCGACCTTAAAACCGACACAGGACGTTGGCTGCGTGGACAGGAAAAGCGCCTGCCGGAAGGCGGCTGGCTCATCGCCTGGTCCGACATTACCCAGCAGAAACGCCGCGAATCGGCTCTCGCAAAGCTGCTTGCCGGCGACCCGGAACGGAATGACTTTTTCGCGGTTGCCGCAGAAGCGCTCGCCAGCGGACTTGGTTGCCGGTGGGGGGGCGTCACGCGCTATGACGAACGCAAGGAAACCGCCTCGGTCGTTGCGTTTTTTGACAGCGGCAAACCGCAGGCGAACTTCACCTACAATCTGGCAGGCACGCCTTGCCAGGACGTGTTTGAAAACAACGGCTACTGCTACGTCCCGCGGGATGTGGCGAGCCACTATCCCGAAGACGAGATTCTCGCCGAGATAGAGGCGGAGACCTACTACGGCTCGCTGGTCAGTGCGGGCGACGGCGAGCCGCTGGGCAATGTCATGGCCATGCACGACGGACCCGATCCAGCCGACGGAGGTGGCGAAGAATTCGTCCGCATGATCGCCCGCTGGGTCGGCATCGAATTCGACCGCCAGAAGGCCCGGGAGGAGCTTGAACACCGCACGTCGCTGTTCATGGACTTTGCCGAGGCGTCGTCGGACTGGCTCTGGGAGACGGATGCTGACCTACGTTTCACTCGCTTCACATCCGCGCCGGGTTTTGTCGAAGATCGCAATCTGAAGGTACGTATTGGCCGCACTCCGTTCGAGGATTTTGCCCCCTTCGGCGATCAGGAAGGCTGGCAGCAGGTACAGGCGGACATGGAGAAGCGAGTGCCCTTGCGCGGCTTCATATTCCCCATCGTCGACAGCCGCGGACGGCAGTTCGTTTACAGCGTCAGCGGGAAACCGCTCTACGATGCGGCCGGCGGGTTCACCGGCTACCGCGGGACCGCCTTCGACATCACCGAACGATGGAAGGCCGAGGACGAACTCGCACGTCAATCCAGCGCGATGGAAGGCGTGTTCGAGAACATGGATGAAGGCGTCAGTCTTTTCGGCAGCGATCTGAAAATGCGCGCCTGGAACACCCGGTATCATGAACTGCTCGATTTCCCGGCCGAGATGTGTTTTCGCGGCGCGACCTTCGAGAGCTTCATTCGCTACAATGCCGAGCGTGGCGAGTACGGGGCCGGTGACGTCGATGAGCTTGTCGCCGAGCGCGTCGAACTCGCCCGCAAGTTCGTCGCTCACCGGTTCGAGCGCGTGCGCGAAGATGGCAAGGTAATCGAGGTCCGTGGCACTCCGATACCCGGCGGCGGTTTCGTGTCCATCTACGCCGACGTAACCGAACGCTACAATGCCGAGCGCTCGCTGCGCGAAAGCGAAGAGCGCTACGCCTTGGCGGTTGCCGGCGCCCAGGACGGCCTTTGGGACTGGAGTCCGAAGTCGGACACCGGCTACATCTCCCCCCGGGTCGCGGAGTTCATGGGCTTCGGGCCGGACGATCCGCAGCCCACACTCGCCGACTGGCGCGCCTCGATGGTCGAAGAGGACGTTCCAGCCTATCGGTCTGCACTCACTGCGCACTTGAAGGGCGAGACCAGCAATTACGAAGTGGAGTACCGTATTCGCAACCGGAAAGGCGAACACGTCTGGATCCTTGCGCGCGGGATCGGGCTTCGCGACGAAGCCGGGCAAGTCTACCGGATGTCCGGCTCGTTGACAGACATCACCGAGCGCAAGCGCACGGATGAGCTGGCACTTGCGGCGCGAAAACAGGCCGAAGCCGCAAGCCGGACCAAGTCAGAGTTCCTTGCCAATATCAGTCACGAATTGCGCACGCCGCTGAACGCCGTGATCGGATTTTCCGAGATCATGACCGGGCAGATGTTTGGCCCCCTCGGGCATCCGAGCTACATGGAATATGCCCGGGATATCTATGAGAGCGGCTCGCACCTCCTTGAGGTGATCAACGATATCCTTGATGTCGCCAAGGCCGAGGCCGGCAAGTTCGAACTTGACGTCGAAGAGGTCTCCCTGGAGAAGATCGCCACCGCCGCAATCCGGCTGATCGCCCCGCGCGCCGGGACCGCGAAGGTGGAAGTTTCTCTCGAAGCCGCCGAAGAACTTCCGGAACTGCTTATCGACCAGCGCCGGATGAAACAGGTGTTCATCAATCTGCTCTCGAATGCCGTAAAGTTCACGCCGGAAGGCGGGTCGGTCGCCGTCAAATTGCGGTTGGCCGGCGACGGCGCGCCCGAAATCGTGATCGCCGACAGCGGTATCGGCATGGCGCCGGGCGACATCGAAACCGCGCTACAGCCATTCTCGCAACTCGACAGCCGCCTGAGCCGCCGGTTCGAAGGCACCGGCCTCGGGTTGCCGCTCGCGCGCACCCTGATCGAGGTACACGGCGGCACGCTATTGATCGAGAGTTCGCCGGGGTCCGGCACAACGGTCACGGTGCGCCTGCCCGCAAGCACCATTGTCGCAGAAGATAAGACAGCGGGCGAAGACGGCCCGCTGCGTCGGGTCAATGCCGCCGAATAAGGCTTTCGAGATCTGCCGCCACGACCGCTGACAGAGTTTCCTTCAACGCATCGACGCCTGTCCCAAACAGCGCAGCACCCTTTGCCGCATCCGCCAGTGCCGCGTTGCCTGCCGCTCCCGTGTCGCTGAGATCACCCGCCTGCCACGCATAAGACGCATTGCCGAAGGGCGACAGGCAGGGGCCGTCATGGTCCCGCGAGCGGGTCGCGAAATTGGCGATACGATCCTCGCGCACCAGGTCTGGCCGGAGGTGGAGCATGATCGAGGTCTCGATCGCGCCGCCATGAATTCCGTGGCGGATTTCGTCGTCGGGGAAGACATCCGGATCGCGGAAGAACCGGTAAGCGTTGACCTTCACCGCCAGCACGCCGTGTTCGATACGAAGCCGCTGGGCGGCGAGGTCGAGGATCTGGGGCTGTCCACCGTGGCAGTTGACCATCACGAATTTCTTGACACCTGCGGCGGCGACCGACGCGCCGATCTCGCACACCTGCGCCAGCATGGTTGTGGCCGAAAGCGACAGCGTGCCCGGAAAATCGCCGTGCTCGATACTGAGTCCCACCGGCAGCATGGGCAGGGCATGGACGGGCGGGTCGCCCGGCAGGGCGGCAACCGCCGCCGCGACGATCGCATCGCAGATCAGCGCATCCGTCGACAGCGGCAAATGGGGTCCATGCTGCTCGATTGCGCCCAGCGGCAACACCGCAACGGCCCGCGCCGGGTCGAGCGCCGCCACGTCTTCTGTTGTCAGGTCCTGCCAGTTCCGGGCCATCGCAACGCCTCGCGCACCGCTCTTTTATTCAGTCAATTCAGGGCCTAGTCTTGCGCCATGCTTATTGCACAGATTACCGACATGCACATCACTGCCGTCGGCGCGCCGACGCTGAAGGACGCGGACACGGCGGGCAATCTTGCAC
>JAJFFI010000017.1 GCA_021776755.1 Alphaproteobacteria bacterium
CATCGGGCTTGCGATTTTCACGATCCTGACCGCCGTGATCTTCCACAATTTCTGGGCGATGGAAGGCCAGCCGGCCCAGATCAACCAGATCATGTTCATGAAGAACCTCGCGATCACCGGCGCGCTGCTGTTCATGGCCTATTTCGGCGCCGGGCCGATGGCGGTCGACAAGAAAACCTGACTGTCTGAGAAGGGCACTGCGCGGGACCGCAGGCTGACGGCAGATCGCCGATAGCCCGCGGCCCGCGCGCTCTTGCCGGACGGGACGATTGCTGTATACGGGGCGGGCCTTTTCCGCAGATACGAGCCCCGCATGACGTCTTCCATCCGCCCCGTTGCCGCCCTGCTCGCCGGGGTCGCCGTGCTCGTTCTCGGCAACGGGCTGGTGGGCGTGCTGATCCCGATCCGCGCCAGCATCGAGCGGTTTTCGGCCTGGGACATCGGCCTGCTCGGCGCAGGCTACTATGTCGGCTTCACGCTCGGCTGCTTTCTGGTGCCGCTCGCGATAAAGCGGTCGGGGCACATCCGGGCATTTGCCGCCCTCGCCGCGATCGCGTCCGCCACCGTGCTGCTGCACAGCCTGTTTCCGACGCCGCTGGTCTGGATCTCGCTGCGCATTGTGATGGGATTCTGCCTCGCCGGGCTCTACATGGTGATCGAGAGCTGGCTCAATGCCTCGGTGTCGAGCGAGAACCGGGGCCGGGTGTTTTCGATCTATGTGGTGATCAACCATTCGGCGCTGGTGTTCGGGCAGCTGCTGATCAATCTCGCCGACCCCGCGGCCTTCCCGTTGTTCGCGGTGGTCGCGATCCTGCTGTCGCTGGGCCTGGTGCCGGTGACGCTGTCGTCCCAGACCGGACCCGCGCCGATCACGAAGGTGCGGCTGCGGCCGATGTACCTGATCCGCATCTCGCCGGTGGGCGTGGCGGGCGCGTTTGCCAGCGGCCTCGTGAACGGCGCGTTCTGGTCGCTCGCGCCGCTGTTTGCGCAACGCGGCGGGCACGACGTCGCGATGACGGCGTTCTTCATGTCGGCAGTGGTGCTGGGCGGCGCGCTCTGTCAGTGGCCGCTGGGGCGCGCCTCCGACAAGGTCGACCGGCGGCGGATCATTTTGCTGACACTCGCCTGCGGAGCAGTGGCGAGCGTGCTGCTGACATTCTTCGGACGACAGGGCGAATGGCAGCTGCTGCTGTTCGGCGCGACCTACGGCGCGTTCGCCTTCTCGCTGAACGGGCTCAGCGTCGCCCACACCAACGACCATGCAGCCCCCGAGGATTTCGTCGAGGTTTCGAGCGGGCTGCTGATGACGTTCGGAATTGGCGCGGTGCTGGGTCCCCTGCTCGCCTCGCTGATCACAGGGTTCGTGGGCTTCCGCTACCTGTTCCTGTTTGCGGCCGGCGTTTACGTCGCAACCGCCGCCTTCGTCTGGTACCGCATGACCCGGCGCGACCCGGTGGCGCCCGCGGACAAGGATGCCTACAAGGCCGATGCCCCGACGGCGACGCCCGAGAAGTTCAACTTCGATCCGCGGTCGGACGTGGCGGCCGGAAACACGGTGGAAACAACGCCGACGGTGGAAACAGCGCCCACTGCCGACAAATAGCCTCCGGTGCCCGAAGAACCGTCAGGATGCCCGCCAGCGTGAGACGATCTGATCGGCAAGGCCGGTCAGATCCGCTGCGGTGAGGTCCGGTACCGGCACGTTGGCTGCCGGAAGAATATCGTTGTGGGGGCGTGTGACAAGCGCGCCGCGGCAGCCCGCGGCCTGGGCCCCGATCGTGTCCCAGAGATGACAGGCGACGAGGCAAAGGTCTGAGGTCTCGACGCCCATTTCAGTTGCCACCTGACGGTAGGTTTCGGGGGCCGGCTTGAATTTTCGCACCGCCTCGACGCTGAACGAATGTTCGAAGTATCCGCTGAGACCCGCATTTTCGAGCGGCGTGGGAGATGAAGCCGGCGCCGAATTTGTCAGTGTTACGAGCCTGAACCCGGCGTTGCGCAGCCCGGTGAGCGCCGGGGCGACGTCGGGGTGCGCGGGCATCGTGTTCATCCGCGCTTTCATCTCCTCAATGTCGCTGTCGGCGACGCTCACGTCATGGATTGACGCGATCATCCTCAGGGTCCCCACGGCGAGTTGTCCGAACGGGTTGTAAAGTCCCGACAGGGTCATGGTCTGGGAATAAAGAATTAGCTGCGCGAACCATTCTCGCAGCACCGCCGGATCGCCAAACAGGCGGTCAAACAGCGGGTCGAGCGTGGTGATATCGAGGAGTGTCTCGTTCACATCAAAGACTAGGATGGACGGTTGTGTCGCCGTCATCATGGATCATGCTCCCTGTCTGCTGAAATGCCCAATATAGATCGCCGCATCCCGGATATCGAACACGAAGGAGATCACGATCACGGCGGTCATGACGCCCGACCAGATGCGGAACCATCGGCCTTCGGCCGGATCGAAGAACGGGCGCTTCCAGAGCAGCAGAACGAGAGCGGGCGTCCAGCACACGACATGCCAGAGCCCGATCGCTCCGCCCAGCATCGGCAAATCCAGCGCCCCGAACACCAGATGACCTGTAGCAAGACTCACGAGGAAACCGCCTGCCGCCCCCCGGGCGATGGGCCGTCTCCAGGCAAAAACGAACAGGCCTACCAGAAAGGTCGAGACCAGCACGGCAAGCCACAGTTTGATCCAAAGCGGCGTCGCCGCGAGACCTTCCAGGTCGAAGACTTGCAGTGCGCCCGGACCTTTGGTGAATTCCTCGGCAGCGAGGCCACCAGCGCTCCAGAGCGCCGTAAGCGCGGCTGAAATCGCGAAGATTGCGGGTCGGGTTTTCATTTCTCGGAACCTCCGGTTTTCATTTCACGATGTGAAACCGGGCACAGCGCCGATGCCGGGCACGGGAACCGGCGGGCAAGACATCGCTCCTGCCCGCCGCCCCGGTATGACTGGGTCCGTTCAGGCCGCCTTCTGCCAATCGAACTTGTGGAACGGCTTGTCCACCGGCGTATTCGCAAGGTGGTTGGTGTAGTTCGACATCACCTTTTGCGAGACACCGAGGATGACCTCAAGGATCTGGCGCTTGGTGAAGCCGGCATCGAGAAAGGCCTGCACCGCGCCGTCATCCACGTTGCCGCGATTCTGGACCACGCTCAGGGTGAACGTGCGGAGCGCCTCGAGCCGGTCGTTCGGCAGCGGCGTTTCATTGCGGAGCGCCTCCGAGATTTCCTCGCTCACCCCCATGCTCATGGCGATGCCGGTATGGGCAGGAACGCAGTAGTGGCAGGCTTGCTCGACGTTGACTGTCTGCCAAACGACGGTGAGCTCGTCCTTGTCAAAGCTGGAGTTCGCAAACAGTTCATGGACCTTCTTGTAGGCTTCGAGCAGTCCGGGCGCCTCGGCCATGACCGCATGAAGGCCAGGGATCATGCCGAAAGCTTTCTTGGAGTCGGCAAGCAGAGGTTTGCTCTCGTCGGGGGCGGTTGTTTCGTCGTGCTGGGTAAACTCGGTCATTGGTATCTCCAGGGTTGAAATTTGAATATCGCCCTTGATTGGGTGGATTGGAGATATACATATTTGAGTGATCGCTCAATAACATTTTTGAGTGATCACTCAAATGTGAATGACACCGCGTTCGAACGCGAACGACAAATCGGGACTCTTGCAGTATGTGTTGGAAGCCATGAAACGCGCACAACCCTACGATCGAGAAACCGCGCTTGATGCGGCGATGACCCTGTTCTGGACAAAGGGCTATCACGCAACGTCGCTCAAGGACCTCGAGGGCGCCCTGAATATGAAACCGGGCAGCATATATGCGGCGTTTTCAAGCAAGGAAGCGCTGTTCAGCGCGGCACTCGAGCGCTACTTCCAACAAACAAAGGAAGTGTTCCGGTCGATGCATCGGGATACCGACTCTCCGCTCGGGGCGCTGGCCGATTATCTCCGCAGCATCGCCCGGGACGCGGATACGGATCCGGATTGCCAAGCCTGCATGCTGATCAAGACGATTCTCAATGCAACCACGGAAGACGCCGCGATCGCGGAACAGGCACGCCACTACCTTGACCAGATCAGGGATGAGATCGCCACTGCGTTCGACCGCGCAATAGCCAGCGGTGAACTGCCTGCGGACATTGATACGAATCATCTCGCCCGCCGCTACCAGGCGAACATCTCGGCGCTCAAGATCGAGGCGCACCGTGGCACGGGCCGGAACGAGCTTGCCGCCCTCGCAGACGAGGCCGCGGGGGATGTTGAACGCCTCAGGGTCCGGCAATAGGCAATTCTATTGTGCGCGAGCAGGTCGGATGCGGGCGAACCCAGGTTGCCCGGCACTGTGAATCACAGCTGATGAGCAGCCCAAGCAAAAGGCCGCGCCCTTTCGGGCACGGCCTTCGCTGTAGTCAGGCTTTGGGAGCCCCCTAATCAGGGAGCGTGGCAGTGGCCTAGAAGCCCATGCCGCCCATGCCGCCCATGTCACCCATGTCGGGCGCGCCGCCGCCCATCGGTTCCTTCTTCTCCGGCTTCTCGGCGACCATCGCTTCGGTGGTCACGAGAAGGCCGGCGACGGAGGCTGCATCCTGCAGCGCGTGACGCACGACCTTGGTCGGGTCGATGATGCCGGCCTTCACCAGGTTGGTGTACTTGCCGGACTGGGCGTCGTAGCCGTAGT
>JAJFFI010000161.1 GCA_021776755.1 Alphaproteobacteria bacterium
TGAAAGGGACCTGGTGCGCGGACTTCATCAGGGCCAGCGGTCAGTGCACCGCGCAAACAGGCCGGACACATGACCGCAACCCGCAATGATCACAATCACCCAAATTTACCCTTGCATCGAAGGGGCCGTCCACACATGACAGTGCCCCTCGGGTGGTTCCCGGTCCGGCGAGTCCGGTTTTCGCCGCGCATCCCGCCAACGAACCAGATGTCTGCATATTCCCGAATGTCGTCAGCGACAAGGCGGCACGGCTGGCTCAGGTGAACTTGCGGAACAGCCGGGTCTGGTCGAACAATGCCTCGAGGTTCTTCATGCGGTCGCGGGTCTCGTGCCAGGTCGATGACTGGATCGCGCCGATCAGGGCTTCAAGGATAAACAGAATGACGGCCGTCGAGTCCCATGCCGACGGCGCCTCGATGCGGGCATGGAAGGTGTGCCGGGCATGGGCGGCCGACGGCGAGCCCCACTGATCGGTGAACAGCACCGGGATCACGTCCCGCTCGCTGGCCATCGCGGCCAGCCGTTGGATGTCGCGCTCGTAACGCCGGATATCGAACACCACCAGCACGTCGCCCGGGTTCATGTTGAGGACGTAGTGCGGCCAGGTGTTCGCGTTCGAGGCAACCAAGGTCACGCCACGGCGCATCACCTGCATGTGGGTGAAGAGGTAATCCGCCAGCGATCGCGTGATCCGGCCGCCGACGATGTGGATCGACCGGTCCGGATCCGACAGCAGCTCGACCACCGCGTCGAAGGTCTCCGGCTCCAGTTGCTGCAGGGTCTGGCGCAGGTTTTCCGTTACCGCCTCGGCGAACCGGTTCAGGATGTGAGTATCCGGCGCCCCTTCGGCCCAGCGGTCATGCTTTGCGATGGGGTTGGAAATCCGGGCTTCAAGCTCCGACCGCAATGCCGCCTGCATGTCAGGGAAACCCTTGAACCTGAGTTTCTTCGCCATGCGCGCGACTGTCGGCGACGACACGCCGGACGTCTCCGCGACGGCCGTGATGCTGCCGAGACCGGACACCGGGTAGTTCGACAGAATGGCGTTCGCGAGTTGGCGCTCGGCCCGGGTCAAGTCCTCGAACTGGCTCCGGATGCGTTCGGCGACGGTGGTGTCCTCGGGTGAGGTCATGGGCGGCGCAATCCGGTCCGGTTCGGCAAATCTTTGAATGGCAACGGTGAATCTAAGCATGATTGAAACAACTACGCCACCGTTGAAGCATTCGAAATAAACCTTTCAGAAATTGGCTTGACATAGCGCATCGACTTGAAAGGATATGTTCAGAACCGGGGAGATCAAATCTGGTGGGCCACGCATCGCAAGCAGCGGACGACAGGGCCGCGGAGGCGGATGTCGTTTCCGTCGTCAATGCGACGGGGAGAGGCAATTTCGTCCTGGTTTGCGAGCATGCGTCGCCGCATATCCCTGATGAGTTCAATGATCTGGGCCTCGAACCGGCGGGGCGCGAGAGCCACATCGTATGGGATCCGGGCGCATTCGCGGTTGCCTTGGTGATGTCGGCCTCACTCGATTCCCCCCTGGTGTCCGCCCAGGTTTCGCGCATCGTCTATGATTGCAATCGCGCACCAGGCTCGCACGACGCCATCCCCGACCACAGCGATATCTATCCGGTGCCCGGCAACCGGGAAATGACGGACGATCAGCGGCGCGCCCGTCATGACCGGTTTTACACGCCGTTTCGAGACACGCTTGCGGACCTCGTCGAAACCCGGATGAACCGCCGGCGGCCCCCGGCCCTGCTGACCATTCACTCATTCACGCCGGTGTATCAGGGCAAGCAACGGGACATCGAGATCGGCATCCTTCACGACCGCGACACACGGCTTGCCGATCCGCTGCTGGACGAGGTCGCCGGGCAAACCCGCCGGATTGTCCGCCGCAATGAGCCTTACAGCGCCGCAGACGGCGTTACCCACACCCTGCTGGAGCACGCGATCCCCAGAAACCTCATGAACGCGATGATCGAAATCCGCAGCGACCTGATCGAAGACCCTGGATCGCAACGAAATCTCGCTGGATCACTGGCAGTGGCCGCGCAGGCCGCCTACGCTTCCGCCCGGGAACCCGCAACTCCCGGATCGGGAAGCGGGCACCGCACGGGAGCTGGCTGATGGTTTTGCCCAATGCGATCAAGGGATATGTCCGTGCGATCGACACGATGAACCGGGTGGTCGGTTACGCCGCGATGTATCTGGTGTTCGGGATCATGGCGATCCTGCTCTACTCGACGATCTCCAACAACCTGTTCACGCCGCAGCAGTGGACGCTTGAGACGGCCCAGTTCGCGATGGTCGCCTACTACCTGCTGGGTGGCGGCTACACCATCCAGACCGACGATCACGTCCGCATGGACCTGCTCTACAGCCGCTGGTCGAACCGCACCAAGGCGATGATCGACGCGGTCACCGTGCTCTTCCTGCTGACCTACCTCGTGATGTTGCTCTATGGCGGGCTCTCGAGTACCGAATACGCGCTGAAGTACGGCGAGCAGAGCTACTCGTCCTGGGCGCCCTATATGGCACCCATCAAGATCATCATGGTCGTCGGCATCGTGCTGATGCTGCTGCAGATCACCGCGACCTTCTTCCGAAACCTGGCCGAAGCCGTGGGAGACCCGCTCCCATGAGTTACGAGTTCATCGCAATCACCATGTTCGCCTCGATGATGGTGATGCTGCTGACGGGCCAACGTGTGTTTGGGGCGATCGGTTTTGTCGCCGTCGTGGCGGCGTTGCTGCTGTGGGGCGACGGCGGGTCCGAGATGGCGTTCAGCGCCAGCATGAAGTTGATGAAATGGTTTCCGCTGCTGACCCTGCCGATGTTCATCTTCATGGGCTTCATGCTGTCGGAATCGGGCATCGCCGACGATCTCTACAAGATGTTCCATGTCTGGATGGGGCCGCTCAACGGCGGGCTCGCCATCGGCACCATCGGCCTGATGGTCGTGATTTCTGCCATGAACGGTCTCAGCGTCGCCGGCATGGCCATCGGCGCCACCATCGCGCTGCCGGAACTGCTGCGCCGCGGTTACGACAAGATTATGGTAACCGGCGTTATCCAGGCCGGCAGTTCGCTCGGAATCCTGGTGCCGCCCAGCGTCGTCCTTGTGCTCTATGGCATGATCGCACGCCAGTCGGTGGGGCAGCTCTGGCTCGCCGGTGTCGTCCCGGGACTGCTGATGGCAAGTCTGTTCGTGCTCTACATCGCCGTCCGTTGCCGGCTGCAGCCCAATCTGGGTCCGGCCCTGTCCAAGGCCGAGCGCGATGAGGTGTCCTGGGGCGAGATGTTCAAGTTGCTGTCGGCCGGCCTGCTGCCGCTGCTGATTTTCTTCTTCATGACCGGCCTGTTTCTGATGGGCGTCACCAATCTCGTTGAGAGTTCCGCGGTTGGCGCCGTGGCAGCGACCTGCGCAGCCCTTATCAAACGGCGGCTGACGTGGAGGGTCCTCCACGACACGACCCGCAAGACGCTGGGCGTGAGCTGCATGTTCATGTGGATCATCCTGGCCGCGCTCTGCTTCGGGGCCGTGTTCGACGGGCTGGGCGCGGTCAGGGCGATCGAGGGGTTCTTTGTCGAAAGTCTCGGCCTCGGGCCCTGGCACATCCTGCTCCTGATGCAGCTCTCGTATCTGGTGATGGGCACCTTCCTCGACGACACCGCGATGCTCGTGATCGTGGCGCCGCTCTATGTGCCGCTCGTCGGCGCGCTGGGCTTCGATCTGGTCTGGTACGGCGTGCTTTACACGATCACCTGCCAGATCGCCTACATGACGCCGCCCTTTGGCTACAACCTGTTCCTGATGCGCGCCATGGCGCCGCCGGAAATCACCATCACCGATATCTACCGCTCCATTGTGCCCTTCGTCCTGGTGATGATCCTGGGCCTGGCACTGGTGACGATTTTCCCGCAGATCGCGCTCTGGCTGCCGGAGCAGTTCTACGGCAAGTAATTTCATTTCGAGAGGGATAAGAGAGAAAAACAGACGGGAGGAAATGCATTGAAAACTGGAGACACGGCGCCGGCCGGAAAGGCGCCGACAATCAAATAACGAATAGCAATCATAAATCTTGAAAACAGGAGACGAAAGATGACCAACAGACGCGATTTTCTCAAGAAAGCCGGTGTCGCGACCGTCGCGACGGTCGGCGCGACAACGCTCGCTGCCCCGTATGTGAAGGCGAGCGTTGTC
>JAJFFI010000162.1 GCA_021776755.1 Alphaproteobacteria bacterium
CCGCTCGGTGTGCGCGCGCAGATGGAAAATCTCGCCGCCGTAAACCCGCTCGCCCTCGAAAACACAGGAGCCGTAATGCAGCCCGTGGGTGAGAACATGGGCATCGCATTCGCGCCAGGGCACGAATTTGCCGTTGAACCAGATTTCGCCGTCGCGGTCGTCAAACGGAAGAAGTGACATGATCAGGGACTCCGGACACTAATATTATTTCGTTGATAGGGGCTTGTCTGCAACAATTCCTTGCTTTCCGTATCATCGGTGTGCATATAAGTCAACATGGTTGACCTAAAGCCCGGTGTGAATCCGTTGTTCCTGCGCGATGAAGATCTGCGCCAGGGAATCGAGATGTTTTTCTATGCCTACCGCGATTTCACGAACCAGCCGGACGAGATCCTGGCCGAGATCGGGTTCGGGCGCGCGCACCACCGTGTGATCTATTTCGTGGGCCGTTATTCCGGTATCACGGTGACGCAATTGCTTGAAATCCTCCAGATCACCAAACAGAGCCTGTCGCGGGTGCTCGGCCAACTGGTCGAGCTCGACTACATCGTCCAGCGTCAGAACCCGGCGGACAAGCGCCAGCGGCTGCTCAGCCTCACGGACAAGGGCCAGGCGTTCGAGGCGCAGCTTTCGGCCCCGCAGCGGGCGATGTTTTCCCGCGCCTACCGCGAGGCCGGTGCCGAGGCGGTGCAGGGGTTCCGCAAGGTGATGCTGGGGCTGATCGAGGCCGAGGCCGACCGCCGCCGGTTTACCGTTCCTGCCGCCGGCGATGGCGATGGCGGAACGGGCACCCAGGGAACCGGCCCGGCCAATCTCCGACGGAGCCGCGGCGGCAGCTGACACCATCTCCCGGACTGGATTGGGCCGAACTGTTTTGGCCCAGACTGGATTGCGGGAGCCACGACTGCGTTTTCGGTTAGACTGGGCCGAGTTGCGTTGCCGGACGAAATGCTCGCGGCAAATACCGGCAGGAAACAGAAAGCCATGGAAACTGCGTCTCACATCCTGATTGTCGACGATGACACGCGGCTCCGCGACCTGTTGCGGAAGTTCCTGTCCGAGAACGGCTTCCGGGTGACGGCGGCCGAGGATGCGGCAGACGCGCGGTCCAAGCTGAAGGGGATGGCCTTCGATCTGTTGATCGTTGACGTGATGATGCCCGGCGAGAGCGGACTCGAGTTGACGGCGGCGATCCGGAACGGCGGCAACGCAGAAGGGGCGGTACCGATCCTGATGCTGACCGCGATGGGGGAGACCGAAGACCGCATCAACGGCCTCGAAAAGGGCGCGGACGATTACCTCACCAAGCCGTTCGAGCCCCGCGAACTGCTGCTCCGCATCAACAACATCCTTCGCCGCGCGGCGCCGGCACAGGTGGACAGCGCGGAAATCCATTTCGGGCCCTGGCGTTTCGATGCCGGGCGCGAATCCCTGTGGCGCGGCGACGAGCCCGTGCGCCTCACGGAGGCCGAGGCGCGGCTGCTTGCCGTACTGGCGCGCCGCCCGGGCGCGACCGTCACACGTGACGAACTGGCCGATGCCACCGGCAGCGACGTGAACGCGCGCACGATCGATGTCCAGGTCACCCGGCTCCGGCGCAAGATCGAGGCCGATCCGAAACTGCCGCGTCATCTGCAGACCGTCCGCGGCAAGGGGTATGTGCTGTGGGCAGACTGACCCCCTCCCCGATGGGCCGGAACATTCCCCGCAGCCCCGATGACGGTGCTGCCGGAGAGAGCGGCAAGCCGCGCGACCGCGGCACCCGGTTCCGTCGGGCCGCCGCGCGCGATGGCCAAAGCTGGATCAAGCGCTGTCTGCCGCGGAGCCTTCTTGGCCGCTCGCTGCTGATCATCGTGACGCCGCTGGTCGTGGTCCAGTTGATCACCGGTTATGTCTTCTACGAACGCCACTGGAAAAACGTGACCCGGCGGCTGGCGCTCGGGCTTGCCGGCGACATCGCAATGATCGCCGAGCATATCCGCACGTTCCCCGGCGCGCGCAACGAGGTCTGGATCCTTGAAACCTCGCGCATCTACACCGGCCTGAACGCGACCTACCGGAAGGGCGAGGTGCTGCCCGCGACGCCGCCGCCGCAGGGCAGCGCGCTGATTGACCCGGTGCTGTCGGCAGCACTTCGCGATCTCCTGCGGCGACCGTTCCAGATCGACACGGGCAAGTATGAAAAACAGGTTGAGATCAATGTCCAGCTTGCCGATGGTGTGCTGCAGGTCCTGGCCTCGCGCAAGCGTCTCTGGGACGCGACGACCTATCTGGTGATCCTCTGGATGGTGGGCACGTCGTTCGTGCTGCTGGTCATCGCAACCATCTTCATGCGGAACCAGGTGATGCCTATCAAGCGGCTGGCGGCCGCGGCAGAGATGTTCGGCAAGGGCCGCAATGTCCCGGACTTCAAGCCCGCGGGCGCGCTTGAGGTGCGTCAGGCGGCGGTCGCGTTCAACATCATGCGCCAGCGCATCCAGCGCCAGATCAGCCAGCGCACCGAGATGCTGGCCGGCGTGTCGCACGATCTCCGCACGCCGCTGACCCGCATGAAGCTTGAGCTCGCGATGCTGAAGGACACCGAGGCAGCGGCGGAACTGCAGGGCGATCTCGAGGAGATGGAGCATATGGTCGAGGCCTACCTCGCCTTTGCCCGGGGCGAGGCCGAGGAGGAGCCCGAGGCCATCGATCTGTCCGCCCTGATCGAGGATGTCGCCCGCGACGCGCGGCGCAAGGGCGCCCATGTCGAAACCACGCTGCCGGCAACGCTGCCCGCGACCGTGCGCACGACCGGCATGCGGCGGTGCCTCACCAACCTGATCGATAACGCCGCGTCCTATGGCAAGAAAGTGCGGGTCGAGGCCCGGGGGCGGGGCCGGTCGGTCGAGATCACGGTCGACGACGATGGCCCGGGCATCCCCCGCGAAGCTCGCGAGGACGTGTTCAAGGCCTTCTACCGCATCGACCCGTCGCGGAGCCCTGACCGGGCGGGCGTCGGCCTTGGCATGACCCTCGCCCGCGACGTGGTCCGCGGCCACGGCGGCGAAATCTCGCTCGCCGACTCGCCGCAAGGCGGGCTCCGCGTGTCGATCCGCCTGCCGCTCTAGCGGCGCCCGCGTCAGGGCGCCGCATTGCGCGAATCTGGCGGTTGTTAACCTCGGATTCCGGAATTGTTGAATTTCAAGACGTTGCCGGAAAATTCCGCGGCAAATGTTAGCTTTTGTTAGCATTTTACCGCCCCGGATTCCGGCGCTGATGTCATCATTTGTCATCATGTGCAGGCCTGCGGCTTTCGCGGTTTCGGGGAAGGGCCGAACCGGAAAGCCTGACAGATACAGGTCTATTTGCAAGAATAAATTCTTATATTGGAAATTTAATGGAAGGAGCCCTGAACTTTGAAAACGACCGCCCTGTTACCCCACCTTGCGGCAGACGTATTTCAGGGTCGGTTGCGGTGCGTGCCATTTGCGGATGACCTGGAGGCCGTGGCGTTCAAGGAGATCCTTCAGGCTCTGCGGCGTGAAATAGATGCAGTGACCTGGCGGGCCGAACCCGTCCCAGGCGAGCACATCGGCCGGCCGTTTGCGGTGGGTGATGTCGGGCGTCGTGACGAAGAACACGCCGCCGGGATTCAGAAGCTCCGCGATGGTCGCGACGAAGCCGTTCACATCGGGGACGTGTTCGATCACCTCGGCGCTGTAAATGAGATCAAAGCCCTGCCAGCCCTCGTCCGGCGCATCGGTGAGCAGCGTGTCGACCGGGCCGACATGATAGCGATTCTCCGGGTAGTGCTCCCGGGCGTATTCGACGGCGACCGGGTCGAGATCGAGGCCGTGGGCGTCGAACCCCTGTTCGCGTGCCGCCTCGGCCATGAAGCCGCCGGAGCAGCCGATATCGAGAAACCGGCGTCCGCGGGTGAGCCAGCGGAGCCGCCGCATGCGCCAGCGCGAACGCCGGAGCTTCTTGCCGACCTTCGCGAAGTATCCCTCGGTGCCGCCGCCGCAGGTGCCGTCATAGACTTCGGCCAGCCGTGCCGGCTCGGGCAGCGGATACATGTAGACCGTCTCGCAATCGAGACAGGCCCAGGTCTCAATCGCCTCGCCCCGCACCGCACCGGTGAGCCCGTCGCCCGTTCCCCGATAGGTGAGGTAATGCGCCGCACGGCCGCCGCTGCAGACCGGGCAACGAGGCGGGTCCTTCGGGTCGGGCAGAACCGGCTTGCCCCGCGCCACGGTGTCAGTCGATCGGGTGGTTTTGGTCCGGGCCATCAGTAGAGACGTCCGCCGTTCGGCACCGGCCCGGTGGGCGCGATCATCACCACCTCGCCGTCCGCGTCCGGAAAGCCGAGCACGAGGATTTCCGACATGAACTTGCCGATCTGCTTGGGCGGAAAATTCACCACCGCCGCAACCTGGCGGCCGGGCAGGTCGTCCAGCGTGTAGTGCTTCGTGATCTGGGCCGAAGTCTTGCGCTCGCCGATCTCCGGGCCGAAATCGACCCACAGCTTGTACGCCGGGCGGCGCGCCTCGGGATACTCCTCGGCACGCAGGATGGTGCCGACGCGGACGTCCACCTTGAGGAAATCGTCGAAGCCAATCGGATCGGCGGCGGGGCTACTGTCAGACATGCAGGAACTCCGGGGCGGGAAAAACCGGCGCGGAACGTCGGCCGGGGAGGGCGGAATGTCAAGACAGGCGCAGTGTTCGGAAGCCGGGCCTTCCGAGAAAGATCAGGACTTCTTCTTGCCGGCCTTCTTGCGGGGGGCTTTCTTGGTTGCCGGCTTCTTTGAAGCGGATTTCTTCGCAGTGGCCTTTTTCGGCGCGGCCTTTTTCGGCGCGGCCTTCTTCGGTGTGGAACGGGGAGGCGGCGGCGCTGGCGTATCCATGTCGCCGTCTTCGTCCATGCCCCGTGTGCGGCCGCGCCCCTGCATCATGCCGGCCAGTTTCTCGGCGCGGGTGAGGCGCTTGTCGAGCCCGGCCATGGTCGCCGAAAGATCGCCGCTCTCGTCGCGGAGCCAGACCGGTAGCACCGAGGCATAGACCGCGGCGAGCCCCCGGGTGCGGACCATGCCGCGCGGCCCCGAGGCTTTCACGCCGGCCGCCTCGAGCGCCCAGCCCATCGACCGGATCAGCCGGTTGCCGTGGCATAGCCCGGCCGTGGCCATCGCGCAAGGATCCTTGAGGGTATCCCGGGCGGCGGCGGCAAGCCCGTCGCGATAGGGCTGCAGGGCATCGAAGCGCGCCATCAGGACATCGAACAGCCGGTCGCGCACAGGCTCATCGTCACTGTAGCTGCCGCCGGGCTGGGCGGCGGCGGTTGCGAGCATCGCCTCATCCGCCTTGCGCACGACGGCCGAGAGAATCGACCGCTTGCTGCGGAACTCGCCGTAAAGATCGGCCAGCGGGACCCCGGCCGCCGCGGCGATATCGCCGAGCGAAATGCCCGACCAGCCGCGCTCGGCGGCAAGCTGCATCGCGGAGCTCAGAATGGTGTCCCGGGCGGACATGGGTCTCTCCTGTCAGGCGGTGGCGGGGAACGGCGCGAAACCCACTATAGCACGGAAATTCCGGCGAAAATTTGCCGCCATGTCCGGCCGGTCCCCGGAAATTTGGTTGACAGCGGAAGGCGCTGTGCAATGCTTCGGCCATGACAGGTGTGCCGGAAAATTCCAGCGAAACGATCGCACCCCGCCTCGGTCCCGCGCGGCGGCGGACCACCGCGAGCCTGTTCGACGAAGCCCAGCGCCAGCCCATGCTGACGCCGGACGAGGAGCGCGATCTCGCGCGCCGGTCGGAAAGCGGCGACGAGACGGCGCGGAACCTGCTGGTCACCAGCCACCTCCGGTTCGTCATCAAGATCGCCCGCGGCTACCGGCACTATGGGCTGCCGATGAACGACCTGGTGCAGGAGGGCATGATCGGGCTCCTGCGCGCAGTGCGGAAGTTCAGCCCCGAACGCGATGTGCGCTTTGCGACCTACGCGATGTGGTGGATCCGGGCGGCGATCCAGGCCCATGTCGTGGAAAACTGGTCGCTGGTTAAGATCGGCACCACGTCGGCGCAGAAATCGCTGTTCTTCGGCCTCAAGCGCAAGATGGCGGAAATGAGCGAGGGTGCCGATGCGCTGAGCGAGGAGTTCCTCGCCGGGCTCGCCAGGCGCTTCGAAATGCCGATCCGTGATCTGAAGGCGCTGGCGCAGCGGGTTGCGGGCACCGACCCGTCCCTGAATGCCCCGGAAACCGGCGCCGGCGGCGGAGAGTGGATCGGCCGCATCGCCGGCGACGGCCCGTCGCCGGAAGAAACGGCGGCCGAGGAGTCGGAGGCCGGGTTCTGGAGCACGGTGATCGAGCGGGCGCTGGCGATGCTGCCCGAGCGCGAGGCGCTCATCATCCGCGAGCGGTTTCTCGCCGAGGCGGCGGCCCCCCGCGAAGCGATCGCCCGCCAGCTCGGGATCTCCAAGGAGCGGGTGCGCCAGCTCGAGCTCCGCGCGCTCGAAAAGCTGCACGACAAGCTGCTCCCGATGCGCGAACGGGCGTGACGCGCAGCCCGGTCCCCGTAGCAGGGCGCTGTAAAGGACTTGTTTACCAAATATTGAGATAATTTTAGGGATTTGAGCGCAGCTCGCGCGCGCCCGTGCCGGACGTCTCTGCGTCCGGGCCGGAGGCCGTGGGCTGCCAACTGCTGACACAATTTCCGGGGATAGTCGGGGGTCCGGAAAATCGCGTGTGCCGGCGGCGCATAGACCGACCAGGGGGCCATCGAATGGCACAAGACAGCATGGTTTACCTCGTCACGGGCGGATGCGGGTTTATCGGTTCGCACCTGGTCGATGCGCTGATCGCCGACGGCCACAAGGTGCGCGTGCTCGATGACCTGTCAACCGGCAAGCGCGCGAACCTGCCTGCCGGCGTCGACCTGATCGAGGGCGACGCGGCGGATTTCGCGACCGTTCAGAAGGCAGTGGCGGGCACGGCGGGCGTGTTTCACCTCGCCGCCATCGCGTCGGTCGAGCGCGGTACCGAGGACTGGCGCGGCACCCATGCGGTCAACCAGACGGCGACGGTCAATGTGTTCGAGGCCGCCAGGGACGCCGGCCCCGGATCGGGCAAGGACAGCGCGCCGCTCCCCGTGGTCTACACGTCGTCGGCGGCGGTCTATGGCGA
>JAJFFI010000163.1 GCA_021776755.1 Alphaproteobacteria bacterium
CGCCCCCCGCCCCACGGCCCACATCGTCGAGTACCCGGCCTACCACCGGCATCTCCCGCTCCTCCCGCGTCCGGGGGGGGGGTCGTATGTCCGGCGGCATTATCCGCAGCCAACTGCGGCAAGTCCATGACGACCTTTTGAACCGAAGCCGCTTGCTTGCGGCCCGAGTCCACGCCACCTATAACCGCGCGAGACGGGAAGCGTGCGGCAAACCGCGCGAGACGAAAGACGCGCGGCAAACCGCGCGTGACGGAAGGGCCGCAGCAGCACAGATGCAAATTTCATGATCATCGTCACCGGCGGGGCCGGTTTCATTGGCTCGAACCTGGTCGCCGCGCTTGCCGTGGGCAGCGGGGCCGGGGTCGTGGTGGTCGACTGGCTCGGCGGCGGCGACAAGTGGCGCAACCTCGCGCAGCATGATTTCGCGGGCCTGGTCGCACCCGAAGAGCTCGACGCGTTTCTGAAAACCAACGGCAAGAAGGTCGAGTGCGTCTTTCATATGGGCGCCATCAGCTCGACCACCGAAACCGATGCCGACCTGATCTACGACACGAACGTGCGGCTCTCGCAGCGGCTCTGGCGGTTCTGTGTCGAGGCGGGCGCGCAGTTCATCTATGCCTCCTCGGCCGCGACCTATGGCGGCGGCGAGCATGGTTTCGCGGACCCGGGCCGGGCCGCTGACGGCGCGTCACTCGGGAAGGCGCTGGCGCCGCTCGCCCCGCTCAATCCCTACGGCTGGAGCAAGCACCATTTCGACCGCTGGATCGCGCGCCAGATCGAAAGCAAGGCGCCGGTACCCCGCCAATGGGCGGGGCTCAAGTTCTTCAACGTCTATGGCCCGAACGAGTACCACAAGGGCGGCATGCGCAGCGTCGTGTGCCAGCTATACCCGCGGGCGGCCGCGGGCGAACCCGCGCAGCTTTTCCGCTCGCACCATCCCGATTACGAAGACGGTGGCCAGCTCCGCGACTTTGTCTGGGTCGGCGACTGCGTCGATGTGATGCTGTGGCTCCGCGACAATCCCGAGGTGTCGGGGCTGTTCAATCTCGGCACCGGCGAGGCCCGAAGCTTCGCCGACCTTGCCGCCGCTACCTACAAGGCGGCCGGACGCAACGTCGAGATCGAATTTGTCGACACGCCCGAGCAGATCCGCGACCGCTACCAGTACTATACCGAAGCCGATATGACGCATCTTCGCAAAGCCGGCTATGCCGCTCCGTTCACGGCGCTCGAGGATGGTGTCGGCACCTACGTGAAATCCTATCTTGCGGCGGAGACCCCCTACCGGTGATCGACCTTTTGCCCACCGTCTTCGCGGCCCTGCCTTTCCACGGCTGGGACCCGGTCGCCTTCGAGATCGGACCCGTTGCCATCCGCTGGTATTCGCTCGCCTACCTCGTCGGCCTGATCGCAGGCTGGCAATACGTGCACTGGCTGAACCAGACACCACCCCACGCGATGAGCGAGGGCGATGCCGACGACCTGCTGCTCTGGATGACGCTCGGCGTCATTCTCGGGGGCCGGCTCGGCTATGTGATTTTCTACAATCCGATGCAGTACGTGGCGAACCCGTTGCAGATCTTGACGGTCTGGCAGGGCGGCATGTCGTTCCACGGCGGGCTCGCGGGGGTCCTGCTGGCGATGTGGTGGTTCGGCCGGCGGCGCGGCATTCCGTTTCTCGCCCTCAGCGATCTGGCCGCGGCGGCAACGCCGATTGGGCTGTTCCTCGGTCGGATCGCGAATTTCATCAACGGCGAGCTTTATGGCCGGGTGAGCGACGTGCCCTGGGCGATGGCCTTCCCGAAACGTGACGGTACGTTCACCGATCCGCGCCACCCGAGCCAGCTCTATGAAGCCGCTCTCGAAGGGCTGGTGCTGTTCCTCGTGCTGCTGTGGCTGGCGCGCTTCACCAACGCGCGCCGGCGGCCCGGGATCGTCGGCGGCGTTTTCCTCGCGGGCTATGGCCTGTCGCGGATCATAGTCGAGTTCTTCCGCGAGCCCGATGCGCATATCGGCTACCTCGCCGGCGTCGTCACCATGGGGCAACTGCTTTCCGTGCCGATGGTGGCGTTCGGGGTGTGGCTCGTGTGGCGCGCCCGGCACGTCGCTGACTTTGAAGGGCGTGCAAAAATTGAAGAAGACGAAGCGCCGGAGCTGGGCGAGAAACCCGGTAAGGCGCCCGCAAGGAAAAAGCCTGCCGACAAGCGCCAGCCGGGCCGCAGGAAGAAGAAAAAGAAAGGCGCATGACCGAGACCCCGTTGGGCGCCCTCCTGCGCGAGATCATTGAACGGGATGGACCGATCCCGGTTGAGCGGTTCATGGCCGAAGCCCTCGGGCATCCGGAACACGGATATTACATCGCGCACCCCGCCATCGGCCGCGCTCCGGAAGGCGGGAGCGACAAGGACGCGCGCGGCGATTTCGTCACTGCCCCGGAAATCAGCCAGATGTTCGGCGAGATGATCGGTGCCTGGTGTGCCGTCGTCTGGGAGACGATGGGCGCGCCGGGGGATGTACGGCTGGTGGAACTCGGTCCCGGGCGGGGCACGCTGATGGCCGACGTGTTGCGGACCATCGGGCTGACCGCGCCGAACCTCGATGCAGCACTCGACCTGCATCTGATCGAGACAAGTCCCGTCTTGCGCGCAGCGCAAGAGACCGCGCTCGCGGGACGCGACGCGACCTGGCATGCGCGGTTCGAAACCGTGCCCGCCGGCCCCGCGATCGTGATTGCAAACGAGTTCTTCGACGCGCTGCCGGTTCTGCAGTTCGAGCGATTAAAGGACGGTTGGCACGAACGGCGGGTCGGGCTTGGCGAGGATGGAAGTTTCATTTTCACGACCGCGCCCGAGAAGACGCTGGCGCCCGTCGAGGAGATGAGCGTGGGGGCATGCTTCGAGGTCTGCCCCGGCGGCATAATACTCGCACGGAAGCTCGCCCGCCGGTTCGCGCGAACCCCGGGGGCGGCGCTGATCGTCGACTACGGCCACACGACGAGCACGCCCGGCGATACGCTGCAGGCGATCCGCAATGGCGAACGCGCCAGCCCGCTCGCCGCACCCGGCATGGCGGACCTGACCGCGCATGTGGATTTCGCAGCCCTGGTACGTGCCGGCGGCCAGCGGGGTTCGGCTGCACACGGCCCGGTCAGCCAACGCGACTTTCTGCGAAGCCTCGGGATCGAGACACGGGCCGAGCGGCTGGCGGGACAGGCCGGTGCGACCACGCGCGCCGAGATCGCCGCTGCGTTGCACCGCTTGATCGGAACCGGGGAAATGGGCACCCTGTTCAAGGTGCTTGCAATTGCAAGCGCCTCGTTGCCGGCCCCGCCAGGGTTCGAGCCGGCCGAACCCGAGGTGTCATCTTGAGCTTTCATTCGTGAGCAAAACCGCACCCAACATTGCCGCCGGCAACCTCGACGGGCTCGACCACGTACGGCATGCGTTTTTCGGAAGCCAGGGCGGCGTCAGCGAGGGTATTTTCTCGTCGCTCAACTGCGGACTTGGCTCAACCGACGACGCCGACGCAGTGCGGGAGAACCGCCGCCGGGCGGCGGCGGCATTCGATGCGACTCCCGACCAGGTCTTCACCGCCTTCCAGATTCATTCGAGCGACGTCGTGCGGGTCGATGAGGGCTGGGAAGACGACGCGCGGCCGAAGATCGACGGCATGGTCACGAACAAGCCGGGCCGTGTGCTCGGTATCCTGACGGCCGACTGCGCGCCGGTGCTGTTCGCCGATACGGACGCGCGGGTAATCGGCGCCTGCCATGCCGGCTGGAAGGGCGCCATCGGCGGCGTCTGCGAGGAGACGATCCAGCAGATGGTCGCCCTCGGCGCAACGCGGGACGGCATCCGGGCCGCGGTGGGCCCGACGATCACGCAAACCTCCTACGAGGTCGGCCCCGAGTTCGGGGCGCCGTTCATCGCGGAAGACCCCGCCAACGAGCGCTTCTTCATCCCCGGCAAGGCCGGCGGCAAGGCGCAGTTCGACCTGCCGGGCTATGTCGTCGCCAAGGTAAAGGGCATGGGCGTGCGGGACGTGATCTTCACCGGGCAGGACACCTGTTCAAACCCGAACACCTATTTCAGCTACCGGCGGTCGTGTCACCGGGGCGAGCCCGACTACGGGCGTAATCTTTCAGCCATCATGCTCGAGGAGTAACCGTTTCCATGGCGATCCATTTCAACGAAGATGAACTGGCCGAACGACGCGCGAAGACCATCGCCGGCATGGAGAAGGCCGGCCTCGACGGCCTGCTGATGTTCCGCCAGGAGAGCATGTACTACCTCACCGGGTATGACACCTTCGGTTACGTCTTTTTCCAGTGCATGTATCTGGGTGCCGACGGGCGGCTGATGCTGCTGACCCGGATGCCGGACCTCCGCCAGGCGCAGCACACCTCGATGGTGGACGACATCCGCATTTGGGTCGACCTGCCGGACGTCAGCCCGGCGGAACAGCTGCGCGACATCCTGAAAGAATTCGGCTGCGCCGGAAAAACCCTCGGTGTCGAGTAC
>JAJFFI010000164.1 GCA_021776755.1 Alphaproteobacteria bacterium
TGAATGGAACTTTGAGTTTGGTATTGGCTTTCTTTGGAATCCTGCTGGCGATCGCCGGATTGTTCATGGCGGCCCACGGCGTCGAGCCCGCGTTCCGGTTGACCGGATACATTGTGACGCTGGCCAGCATCGCGTTCTGTCTGGAACTGATCCGGCGGAATTCCTGAGCGGAAGAAAACGGTCTAGAAGCTCGCCGTGTGCGGCAGGCCGTCGGGGTCGTCGAAGGCCGCGAGATCGGCGAGTGCCGGCTCGTCCCGCACGAGAATATGGTGTGGGCCATCGAGTTCGATATGCCCCAGCTTGCGGAACTGCGTGACGGTGCGGCTGACCGTTTCGGTAGTGAGCCCCAGGTGGTCGGCAATCTCGGCGCGGGTCATCGGGGTGTCGATTGCCTGGCCCTCTTCGCCCCGCAGATGCTTTCGACGCAGCAGCAGCAGCAGGAAGGACGCAAGTCGCTCAGCCGCATTCTTGCGGCCCAGTAACACCATCTGGTCCTGGGCGGCGGCAAGCTCGTTCGACGCAACGCAACAGACCTTGCGGCATAGCACCGGCATTTCGTCAAAGAGTTCCAGAACCTTCGAGCGCGGGAAGCGGCAGACGCGCATCGGTGTCAGCGCCTGGGCGGTGTAGGCATAGCGCTCATTCGAGGCAAGCCCCACGATGTCGGACGGGTAGAGGAATCCGGTGATCTGGCGGCGACCGTCAGGGAGCAGTTTGAATACCTTGGCAACGCCCTCGCTCACAATGAAGAATTCGCCGGCAGCCTCGCCTTCCCAGATCAGGGTCTGATCGCGTTCGAACGTCTTGTCCGTCGAGATCGCGTTCATGGTTGCGAGGTCGGTGTCGGTTAGCGCGCCGCAAACATTCATGTCGCGCACCGGGCAGGCGGCACAAGGCGACTCTCCCCGTGCATTTCGCGACGGGCGCGGCAACTCGGAAGTCGGTGTCTGTTCAAGGCGTTGCACGCGGCTCTGCTTGAGAACCTGATCCGTCGACGCTTTCATAGCCAAACTCCTTTATTGCCCTTCAACTTGGGGTAAGTTCAGCCCCATTGCAACTGTGGCACCTTCCCTTGACTCATCTCAACGAACCCACCGCTGGTTCGTGGAATGCTGTTGGCATCCAACGCGGTGGGAGCAAGGCCATGCAGTGCAAGGATATTATTGTTCATGTGGGAACGGCGGCCGGAAGCGGGAAGCGCATCGAATTGGCGGCCCGGCTTGCCGCGCGGCACAGCGCGCATCTGACTGGGACGCACGCGCTCGCACCCCCCGAGGTTCCCGCCTATATCGAGGTCCAACTGGCGGGATCCTTCTGGCACAGCATGCAAAAGCTGACACAAGACATCGAGCGCGAAGCATCCGCACTCTTCCGGAAAACCTGCGAAGCGGAAGGCGTCGACGGCGAATGGCGGGCGATTCCGGGTCGGCCGCGCGAGGTTATCGTGACCGCTGCAAGGATCGCCGATCTCGTCGTGACCGGACAGCCCGATCCGGATTCCGTCGCCGGCCCGCGGGAACTCGATTTGCCCGCGGATCTCGCGATCGGGGCTGGCCGGCCGGTCCTCATCGTGCCTCATACGGGCGATTTTGCGGGCGACTTCGGAACGGTCCTGGTGGCCTGGAACGGGTCCCGCGAGGCGACGCGGGCGATCCATGACGCGTTGCCCCTTATGCAAAACGCGAAAACGGTGCACGTCGCGTATGTTTCCGGCGGGCGGGGCGACGACACGCTCGGCGATTTGCCCGGCACGGAGATGGCCCAACATCTCGCCCGTCACGGCATCGCCGCCGAGGCCAGCCCGCTTGCCGGCACCGGAAAACACGCGGGCGACCTGTTACTGAACGCAACAGCGGATCTGGACGCCGACCTCCTGATCATGGGCGCCTATGGCCGCGCGCGGATCAGTGAATTCATTCTCGGTGGCGTCACCCAGTACGTACTCGAGCATATGACTGTACCGGTTCTGATGTCGCACTAGACTGGCTATGTCCGCGGAGTTTGATGCACCTCAATGCCAACATCTGGCAAGGCGCCGTAGGGTGGGGAACGTGGCAAATCTGAGCCGTCAATGGATAGAGGAGAAGATCGATGGCCGACCTAGACATCGTTACCCGGAGTTCGAATGGTGAGTCGCTGGCAAATCCGGTGCTCGCCCTGCAGAACGACATGCGGCGGATGTTCCAGGACTTTTTCGCGTTGCCGACCTACAGCATGATGCAATCCGACCGGCTCTGGAACGGGATGCTACAGCCGAAAATCGACATCGTCGAAACCGACAAGGTGATCGAGATTTCTGCCGAGCTTTCAGGCGCGGACGAGAAGGATATCGAAGTTGTGATCGAGAATGGCATGCTGACGATTCGCGGAGAAAAGCGGGCGGAGTCGGAGGACGAAGGTAAAACGTTCCACCGTATGGAGCGAAGCTATGGTTCGTTCCAGCGATCGCTCGCACTCCCCGAGCAGGTGGAGGATGACAAGATCAAGGCGCGCCTTGAGAACGGCGTTTTGCTGGTCACAGTGCCCAAGAAAAACGGTGGACCGGCGCGCACGAAGAAAGTCGAAGTGAGCGCTGCCAAGTAGTTTGGTCGAATGACGCACGCATCGCCAGGCCGTGGCTGACGGAACGCTCCGGCGCAGCCTCGGTCTGCCGCTCCTGACACTCTACGGCGTCGGCACTACGATCGGCGCGGGAATATATGCGTTGATCGGCAAGGTTGCCGGAGAAGCCGGTTATCTTGCCCCTTTGGCCTTTGTCGCCGCGGCGTGTCTTGCCGGGCTGTCAGCCTTTTCCTTTGCGGAATTTGCGAGCCGGTTTCCCAAGAGCGCCGGTGAAGCCCTGTATGTCGCAGAAGGTCTGCGCCGCCCCGGCCTGGCGGTTCCGGTGGGCATTCTGGTGATCTTTGCCGGCTGTGTCTCCAGCGCAACGATTGCGCTCGGATTTGCCGGATATTTTCGCGAGCTTCTGCTGCTCCCCGACGCGGTCGTTATCACCCTGTTGATCGCGGCCCTGGCGGGGGTCGCGGCGTGGGGAATTTCGGAGTCGGTGACGGCCGCCGCCGTGATCACCGTGATCGAGGCGGGTGGCCTTATTGCGATTTCCGCGGCGGGGTTCTGGAACGGCGATGGCTTCGACCGGATGACGGCGGGCCTCGCCGATGCCAGCTTGGCATCTGTCCCTGGCGTTCTCGGCGGAGCGTTGCTGGCCTTCTTTGCCTTCATCGGCTTTGAGGACATCGTCAACGTGGCCGAAGAGACCCGCGATCCCGTGCGCGTTCTGCCGCGGGCAATCATCCTGACGCTTGTTCTTACAACCGGATTCTACCTCTTGATCCTGACTGCCTCGCTCAGTGTGGCGACGCCGCAAAGCCTTGAATCTAGTGCGGCTCCGCTCGCGCATGTATTCGAGAAAGCCACCGGTTTGAGCCCGGTGCCGGTCAGTCTGGTCGCTGCGCTTGCGATGTTGAACGGCATCCTTATTCAGATCATCATGGCATCCCGCATTCTCTATGGTCTCGCAGCCCAGGGCCGGATTCCCCACGCCATCGGCAAGGTCCATGGCCGCACTGGAACGCCGGTTCGCGCAACCTTGCTTGTAGCGGCGATCATCGTCGTGCTGGGCCTCGCGTTTCCGATCGTTACGCTGGCGAAGTCAACATCCTCGATCATCTTGCTGATCTTCACCGCCGTGAATTTTGCGTTGCTCTCGATGAAGATGCGAGACCGCACGACAGTTCCGGGATTCTCGGTACCGGTCTGGGTTCCGCTGCTTGGTTTCCTGGCTTCAGCGTCATTTCTCTTGCTCCAGTTGCTGCAGTTTACCGGTTTTGCGTTCAACGGTCTCGCAGCATCGCTCCAATTAATGCTGCCCGGTTGATCCACCTCAATGTCAGGCGCGCCGTCAACTGGCATGACTCCCTTACCGCTGGCCCAGTCGACCAGTCGGGGGGCTGGTCCGGAGTTCTGTCACTCGCCGGACTTGTCCGAGTTCGTTCCCCTAGGCGCTTTGTCACAAGCGCCACTCGCGGCGCACGGGGTAACCCTGCGCCGCTTTCTTTGTCTGGCGATCCAGCGATTGAAGATCGCCGTTCCCGGGTTGACCTGCATCAACGCTTTTCGCCGGACCGGCCGATACGCTCGCTCGTATGTTCTTCACACTGACATGAGGTCATGGGTATGCCGGCAACACTCGACGCCCTTATCCAGGATCACTGCAACATGGGCCGCCTGCTCGGCGCCTTCGAGCGGCAGCTTCAGGTCTTTCGCGAGGCCGGCAAACCCGACTACGAGTTGATGCAGTCCGCGCTTGAGTATTTCCTCGATTACCCCGACAAGATCCATCACCCGAAAGAAGATCTGGTCTGGGCCCGGCTGGTCGAACGCGATTCAGCCGCGGTGGCCGGCATGGGTGACCTTGCCGTGCTTCATGAGGAACTGTCAGCCCTGACCCACAGCATTGCCTATGCGCTCAAGCTGGTTCTGCAGGACGCCAGTGCATCGCGCGACTGGGTCGGAACTTCCGCGCGGAACTTTCTCAACGCCTATCGCAAGCATATGGAAATTGAAGAGGCGCTGTTCTTCCCGCTGGCGGACAAGGCCCTGAGCGACGCGGACTGGCGCGAGATCGATGCCAGGATCGGTTCGACCGAGGACCCGCTGTTCGCCCGCCGCGACGAACTTCGCTTTGAATCGCTCCGGAAATACATCGAGGATCTGGACGACCTTGCCGAGGCCTGAGGTTGGCCCCAGATATCCGCATCGCATCCAGGCAGGCCAGTCTCATGTCCGAACAGAGAACCGCGATCCCCCGTTACCGCCCTTTTGAGGGCGTGGCAGTGTTTCGCCATGGCTTCCGCCCGTTTTTTCTCGCCGCCGGCATCGCGGCGTTCGTCCTTCTGGCGCTCTGGCTGCCGTTCGTTTCCGGCGCGCTGACGATACCGACAGCGTTCGATCCGGTCGCCTGGCATGCCCATGAGCTTCTGTTCGGGTACCTCACAGCTACCATCGCCGGGTTTCTCCTTACGGCCATCCCCAACTGGACTGGGCGGATGCCGTTGCAGGGCTGGCCACTCATTGGACTGTTCTCGGTGTGGGCGGCGGGTCGTATCGCTGTTTCCGTCTCGGCGTTGACCGGCGCTGGCGCGGCCGCGGTCATCGATCTCGCATTCCTGGCAATTCTGTTGGCCGTGGTCTTGCGCGAAATTGCAAGCGGACGAAACTGGCGCAACCTGCCGATGCCGGTCGCGCTCGCCGTCCTGCTTGTTGCCAACGGTCTGGCGCATGCCGAGGTTCTCGGCTGGGCTGACTCCGGCGCTCTTGGCCGCCGGGTCGCAATCGCCATGATCGTCGTGCTGATCGGCTTGATCGGCGGACGTGTCGTGCCGAGTTTCACGCGCAACTGGATGAACAAACGCGATCTCGCGCCGCTGCCGGCCGCATCCGGCCGGTTCGATATTTTCGCTATCGCAGTACTGGTCGCGGCCCAGGTCGCGTGGATTTCCGCCCCGGAGCACAGGCTGGCGGGCGCGCT
>JAJFFI010000165.1 GCA_021776755.1 Alphaproteobacteria bacterium
TCACGCCGACCTTCTTGAGGAATTTGCGGAGGTTCATGTTGAACTGTTCTTCGTTCATCGATCGATCCTTTTGATCTTGGGGGAGAGGACTCAGTCTGCTTCGGCGAGAGGCAGATTGAGAAGCAGGTTTTGAGGTTTGATCTGCAGCCCGCGCGCAGGCGTCATCGCCATCGCGAGATAGACCGGCCGCCCGGCGATATCGGCGCGCTGTTCGGCCGGATTCTGGAACTCTAGTCTGAACAACGAGAGCAGTTGCGCGAGCCGGTCCTCACCCACCTCGACACCATTATAGAGGTCGTTCAGGAGGGCCGTGCCCTCAGCCTCGAGCCCGATGTGCCAGACCCATCGCTCGTCGCTGATTTTCTGCACCGGCTGGATCGTGACCTCGACGCCCTTGAAGTGGCGGACCCAGTCTTCAAGCAGACGCGCCAGCGCATCGAGGCCGGGCGCTGCGAAACTGAGATCTAGCACCGTGTCGTTCAGATCCGATCGCGCCCAGTACATCGCGCCGTTTGTCTCGGTCAGCACGTCGAGATCGAGCTGCGCCACCGGCGCGCCAACCTCCATCAGCATTTCGCCGATCGCGCCGAACCCGCCGGTCTTCGTGTGGCTGTCGACCATTTCGGCGTCGGCGGCCATGATGTTGCCGTCCTGGATCGTGATGCGCTGCTCGCGAAACAGAAGCTCGCCCGCGCGCGCCCGAAGCGGCTGACCGGTGCTGTTCAGAATATTGCGCAGGATGGCGTGCACGAGCTGGTCGAGGAAGATCGGCGGCAGTGCCGCGCGCCCGGCCTCGAACGAGGCCTCGTAAGCGCTCTCGACCGTGCCGGCATCCACCAGCCGGTCGCGCAGCTTCAGCACCCATTCGTAGTTCTCGCGGGCGTCCGGATCCTCAAGCAGCAGCAGGCGTTCTGCGGGGACAGGCAGGCGAGGGTCCTCAAGCAGATCGTCGCGGAGCTTGAGCTCGGCGGCGCAGGACTCCTCCACAGGTTCGAGCTCCGGACGCAAAAAATAGGCGCGCAGAAAATCATCCGTCACCGTCAAGCGGCCGTCGTCATCGCGTTCCAGGAGGTGGTATCCGGACGAAGTCCAGAAGTCGGTCATATTGAACGTTCCCTCCTACCGACGCCTCGGGCCACGATCGGCGCGTGTCCGTTTGTCCTGCAGGGCAGGCGCAAACTGGCGGCACAATGTTGCGAAATCAACCCTTGCCACGGTTAGGCAACTGATGGTGCGCGCGCGTTGCGCCTCCGGTTGCACGAGGTTATACCCGGCGCACTGGCCGGGTCATAGAAAACCTGGCGGAGAAGGGCGCATGAGCGAGACACCCAATACAGCGTTCAGTCTTGAAGGCCGAAAGGTCTGGGTCGCGGGTCACCGGGGTATGGTTGGCGGGGCGATCGTGTGTCGCCTCGCCCAGGAACCCTGCGAGATCGTGACTGCCGGGCGCGAAACGGTGGATCTCGCCCGCCAGACGGAGGTTGAGGACTGGATGGAAAATGCCCGTCCGGACGTCGTCGTTGTCGCGGCCGCCAAGGTCGGGGGCATCGGTGCAAATGATTCGCTTCCCGCCGAGTTTCTCTACGACAACCTGATGATAGAGGCGAACATCCTGCATGGCGCCTGGCGGACCGGTGCCGCCAAAGTGCTGTTTCTCGGCTCGACCTGCATCTATCCGCGTCTCGCACCGCAACCGATCCCGGAAGACAGCTTGCTGACCGGCCCGCTCGAGGAAACCAATCAATGGTATGCGGTCGCCAAGATCGCCGGCGTCAAACTCTGCGATGCCTACCGGCGGCAGTACGGTGCCGACTTCATTTCGGCGATGCCGACCAATCTCTACGGCCCGTTCGACAACTTCAGCCTTGAGAATGGTCATGTGCTGCCGGCGCTGCTGCGCCGTATCCACGAGGCCAAAGAAGCCCGCGCAAGATCGGTCACGGTCTGGGGAACCGGCAAGCCGTTGCGCGAGTTCATGCACGTCGATGACATGGCCGACGCGGCGGTATTCCTGCTACGGCACTATTCCCGCGAGGGTCCGATCAACGTCGGAACCGGCCGCGAAATCTCGATCCGCGAGCTCGCCGAAACTATCGCCTCCGTGGTCGGCTTCGAAGGCACGCTGGATTTCGATTCCTCGAAACCCGACGGCACTCCTCGCAAGCTTACCGATGTCGGCCGCCTGTCGGCGCTCGGATGGCAGGCCAGCACCGAGCTTCGCGGCGGGCTCGAACAGACCTACCGCTGGTACCTCGACAATCTGGCGGGGACGGGGCTTGAACGCGCACGTCCCGCCGCCGGCGGATGAGCATGCCGGCGGGACCCGACACCGGTCCGGTCGAGGGCGTGGACACATCGCATTTCCTCGACGATGAACTGGTCTGGTGCGAATTGCGCCGATCCGCTGCCGTCCGGGGCCGTCCGGGCCTGTTTCTCGACCGGGACGGGGTGATCGTCCGTGAGGTCGGTTATCTCCACACGCCCCGGGAGGCCGAACTCATTCCGGGCGCCGCCGAGATCATTCGCGCAGCCAACGCCGCGGATGTTCCCGTGATCGTGGTGACGAACCAGGCGGGCATCGGGCGCGGCATATTCGGCTGGGCGGATTTCGACGCGACCCAGGCCCGCATCCACGACCTTCTTGCGCGGGATGGCGCAGAGATTGACGCCGTCTATGCCTGTCCGCATATCCCGGGCGGCCACGCACCCTACGGGCACGACACGCATCCGGCGCGCAAACCCAACCCCGGCATGATCCACCGGGGTATCGATGCGCTCGCGATCGATGTCGGGCGGTCCTGGATCGTCGGCGATCGCATGGGCGACATGATCGCGGGCCACGCGGGCGGCCTCCGGGGCGGGTTGCTTGTCGACAGCGGTATCGGGACGACGGTGCGCGATGCGGCAGGGCCGGCGCCGGAGAGCCCCTTCGATATGCGTGTCGTCGCCAGCATCGCGGACGCGGCCGGGATCGTCGCGGAGATGGTCGATTGAGCGCGCCGGCGCCTCGGGTCATGCATGTCATTTCGGGTCTCCACAGCGGCGGCGCCGAGCGAATGCTTGCAAGCCTCGCGCTCTCCCAGGGGGCGGGCCGCGACTGGCCGATGGTCGTGGCGCTCATCCGGGGCGGCGATCATTACGAGCGGTTGAAGGGGGGCAACGTCAACGTGACGCATCTGGGCATGAAACGGGGCCGCGCGGGGCTCATCGGTATCCTGAGGCTTGCAGCCCTGATCCGGCAAGTGAAGCCGGACGTGATTCAGAGCTGGATGTATCACGGCGATCTGGTGGCGACGCTTGCGCTGTTGTTGTCCGGGCGGAGACGCAAGACACGGCTCTTCTGGGGGCTACGCTGTTCCGACATGGATATGGCCGAATACAGCCACCTGTTCCGTTTCACAGTCGGGACGTGCGCCAGACTGTCGCGCGTTCCCGATGCCGTGACGTCGAATTCCGAGGCCGGGATCGCCTGGCACAAATCACTTGGCTACCGCGCCCGGCGCTACGAACTGGTTGAAAACGGTATTGATATCGAAACTTACAGGCCCGACCCCAAGGCCCGGAAAGCCATCCGCGCCGAGCTTCGCGTGCCCGACGGCCAGCCCCTCGTGGTGGCCGCTGCCCGGGTCGACCCGATGAAGGACTATGCAGGTCTGATCGACGCGCTCGACAGGGTTGAGGGCATCACGGCCGCGGTCGCGGGCACCGGCACGGTGACGCTCCCGGAACGGCCGTGGCTGCACCGGCTGGGCCATCGAACAGATGTTCCAAGACTGCTGGCGGCGGCCGATTTGCTGGTGTCGTCGTCCGCCTACGGTGAGGGATTTTCCAACGCGATCGCCGAGGGCATGGCGTCCGGCCTGCCGGTTGTTGCAACCGATGTCGGGGATGCCGCCCG
>JAJFFI010000166.1 GCA_021776755.1 Alphaproteobacteria bacterium
AAATCGTCATCGATTTCGACGGCAGTTCGGGGGCCAGCCCTCACGGCATCAATGTCGTGATGAACTACACCCACGCGTATTCGACCTTCGCGATCCGGAGTTGTCTGAACCCGGACCTGCCGAACAATGCGGGCAGCCTCGCGCCGATCCGCGTGGTCGCGCCCGAGGGCTGCATCGTGAATGCGAAGTATCCCTCGCCGGTGAACGCGCGCCACGTCGTCGGCATGTATGTGCCGTTCCCGATCCCCAAAGCGCTCGCCCACGTGATGCCCGAACGCGTGCTGGCGGAAAGCTCTGGCGCGGTCTGGACCATCCAGGTGCAGGGCACGGGCGACGACGACAAGCCGTTCACGAGCTCGATGTTCAACTATTCGGGCGGTATGGGCGCACGGGCCACGAAGCCCGGCCCCGGGGCAACCTGCTACCCGACCGGGGTCGCGGCCGTGCCGGTTGAGGTTCTGGAATCGGCCTTTCCGATCGCGTTTACCTGCAAGGAGCTGATCGACGGCACCGGTGGGGAAGGCGCGCAAATGGGCGGCGACGGGCAGCGGATCGGAGTCCATCTCCGCACCGAGAAACCGTGGCTCCTGAACGCAATCCCGAGCCGGATGACGACGCAGGCCGAAGGGATGAACGGCGGCGGGCCGGGGGCGGCCGGTGGCTTCCTGATCAACGGCAAGCAGGTGAGCGAGCCCAAGAAGCTCGAAATGCAGCCCGGCGACGAGGTTATGCTGCGCACACCCGGTGGCGGCGGCTATGGCGCCGTGGACGCCACGGGGTAGACGCGGGCGAGAGCCTCAGAAACGGTTCAGCGGAATTTTCAGGTAGGACACACCGCCCTCGGGGGGCGGCAGTTTGCCGCCGCGCATGTTCACCTGGACGGCCGGCAGGATCAGCGCCGGCATGGAGAGCGTTTCGTCGCGGGCCATGCGCATGGCGACGAATTCCTCCTCGCTGACGCCCTCATGGACATGCACGTTCCGCTGCCGCTGTTCGCCCACGGTCGTTTCCCAAACGAATTCATTGCGTCCGGGCGCCTTGTAGTCGTGGCAGAGGAAAAGCCGCGTTTCCGGTGGCAGCGCGAAGAGCTTCTGGATCGAGCGGTAAAGTGTCGCGGCATCTCCGCCCGGGAAGTCGCAGCGGGCAGACCCGTAGTCCGGCATGAAAATCGTGTCGCCGACAAACGCCGCATCGCCGAACAGATAAGTGACGCAGGCAGGGGTGTGCCCGGGCGTGTGGATCACGCGGCCCTCGATGTTGCCGAGCGGGACCTTGTCGCCATCGAGAAACAGGACATCGAACTGGCTGCCGTCAGTGGGGAAGCCTTTGTCGACGCCGAAGACCGGCCCGAACACGCTCTGCACCTCGGTGATGAAATGCCCGATCCCGAGCTTGCCGCCGAGCGCCTCACGGATCACGGGAGCCGCGGAGAGATGGTCGGCATGGACATGGGTCTCAAGCACCCACTCGACCTCTAGGCCGTGGGTTCGGACATGTGAAATGAGGCGGTCCGCGTGCTCGTGCGAGGTGCGCCCGGCGGCGGCGTCATAGTTCAGCACCGCATCGATAACGGCCGCTTTGCCGGTCGCCGGATCCGACACGACATAACTCACCGTGTTGGTGCCCTCGTCGAAAAATCCTTCGACGTCTGGCGTCATGTGCCGGTCCTCTGATTGGGAAAATACCCTGCTGTGAAGCTTAGCCGTCGGCGTTGGTCACAGGCAACAGGGATAGGTGCCGGTATGGTTTTTCCCTGCGTCCGGCGGATCAGGTTTCGTCTGATCGGGCGGCCCAGGCTTCGAGGATGCGGAGGGCGTCGCCGGCATTCTTCTGATGCGCCTCAATCGATCGTTCCTCGATCGTTGAGGCGGCTTCGCGGCGAAGCACGGCAATCTCGACTTTGGGGCGCCCGGTGAGCGTCCGGCCGGCAACCGCCTGCCGGCAATCTTCCAGCGAGGCCGCGTAATACATGACCGGGATGCGGGTGAGGGCAATCGCGGCCACGCACATGGCGCAGGGCTCGCAGGTCGTATAGATTTCGCAGTCCGACAGATCGAGCGTGTCGAGAGACTTGCACGCCGCGCGAATGGCCTCGATCTCGCCGTGCGATGTGGGATCGCAGTGGGCCTGCGCGTGGTTGAGCCCTTCGCCGACAATCCGGCCATCCTGGACGACGACCGCTCCGAACGGCTCGGTCCCGGGCGTCTCGAGCGCCCGGGCTGACAACGAAAGCGCGCGTTCCATTGCGTCGGGACGAAAGGCCATTCCGGCGGTTCCCTGGATTATCGCGTTGTCGTAATCAACCCGCCGCGGCCTGCTTCTCCGCGGCCCGCGAGTGGCGCTTGCGCTCGTGCGAGTCGAGGTAGCGTTTGCGCAGGCGGATATGGCGCGGGGTCACCTCGACCAGTTCGTCGTCGGCGATATAGGCGATGGCTTGTTCCAGCGACATGCGGCGGGCCGGCGTCAGGCGCACGGCCTCGTCGGTGCCGGAGGCGCGGATGTTGGTGAGCTGTTTGGCCTTCATAGGATTGACCTCGAGGTCCCGGCCACGGCTGTTCTCGCCGATGATCATGCCCTCGTATACCTTGAAGCCCGAGCCGATGAACATCGCGCCGCGTTCCTCGAGGTTCATCAACGCATACGCCACCGTGCTGCCGCCGGCGTTCGAGATCAGCACGCCGTTGCGCCGCCCCTCGACCGGGCCCGCATGGGGTGCGTATTCGCGAAAGATACGGTTCATGATGCCGGTGCCGCGCGTCGCGGTCATGAACTCGCCGTGATAGCCGATCAGCCCGCGGGACGGCGCGATGAAGTGAAGGCGTACCTTGCCGCCGCCGGAGGGGCGCATTTCTTCCATCCGGCCCTTCCGTTTGGAGATCGCCTCGACGACCGTGCCAGAATATTCTTCATCGACATCGACGAGGACATCCTCGAAGGGTTCGAGCGTCTTGCCTGTATCGGGGTCTTCGCGGGTCAGGACGCGGGGACGGCTGATCGAGAGCTCGAAACCTTCCCGGCGCAGCGTTTCGATCAGGACGCCAAGTTGCAGCTCGCCGCGGCCCGCGACCTCGAAGCCGTTGCCTCCCTCGATCTCACGTACGTGGATCGCGACGTTGCCCTCGGCTTCGTCCATGAGGCGGGACAGGATCACCCGCGAGGTGACCTTGTCGCCCTCGCGCCCGGCCATCGGCGAGTCGTTGACCGAAAACACCATGGCGAGCGTCGGCGGATCGACGGGTTCTGCCGGGATAGGCTCGGTCACGCTGAGATCGCAAAGCGTGTCGGCAACGGTCGCCTTCGGGAAACCCGCGATCAGCACGATTTCGCCGGCGGTCGCGGTTGTCACATCGGTGCGGATCGTGCCGCGGAAGGCCTGGATCTTGGTGATCCGTGCCTGCTCGACCTTGCCGCCCTCGCGGTCCAGCGCCTGGATCGTGTCGCCTACGGACAGCTTGCCCGACGCAACACGGCCCGTCAGGACGCGTCCGAGATAGGGATTACTTTCCAGTGTCGTCACCAGCATCCGGAAGGGGCCGGTGGCGTCCACGTCGGGCGCCGGGACGTGCTCGACGACCTTGTCGAAGAGACAGGCCATCGACGTGCCCCG
>JAJFFI010000167.1 GCA_021776755.1 Alphaproteobacteria bacterium
GGACGCAAAGCTCGTTGCCGGCGATGCTGGCGGGCTGGCCGATCAGGTTCACCAGCGCCGCGGCGAGGGCGGCCGACAGCACGATGCCGCCGCCGGTCTGCTGCCCCGCGCTGAAGGCGAAGAAGGCGACGATCCAGGCGCGCATGGCGAAGAGTTCCCACATGTGCCCGGCATAGCCGAGGATCCAGGCCATGGTCTCACGCGAGCGCAGCACAGGGCGAAAGTCGAGCAGCCGGGTTGCGGGACGGTTGCTGGTGGTCCCCTCGGGGATCATGAAGCGGTGGATCAGGATTGCCGTCCCCGCGCCCGCCGCCGCGATGCCGAAAGCCCAGCGCCAACCGAAGAGATCGGCGGCAGCCCCCGTCGCGGCATAGGAAATCCCCGCCCCAAGCGCAAAGCTCGCCGTGTAGAAGGACACCAGCCGCGACTGGTTGGCGCCGGACACATGATCGGTCAGGACCTTGAGACCCGGCATGTAGGTGCCGGCGAGCCCGGCGCCGGCCATGGCCTGAAACAGCAACGCCAGTCCGGGGCCATCGGCAAACAGCGCAAATCCCGTGTAGCCGGCGGCGGCAAGGGCGGAAGACGCCATGTGGACGCGGCGCGCATCCATCCGGTCGGTGAGGCTGACGAGCACCGGCACGGCCAGCATGTAGGCGCCGTAGTAGATACCGCTGATGACACCGGCCTCGGCGTTCGAGAGGCCCCAGAGCGCGCGGAATTCCGGCACCAGCGTCGGGAAGGCGGCAAAGCCGAGCATGCCGATGACCTGGGCGACGCAGAGCGGCAGCACGACGCGGCGGACGATCGTCATTTGGCGCCGCGTCCTGGAAACCGGCGCTTCAGCCAGGCCCGCGCCCTGCCCTCGTAATCGTCATAGACCGCGGCCGTGTCAGGATAGCGTTTGCGCAATCGCTGGCGCATCAGCCGGGCGCGCGGCGAGACCCGCACGAACAGGATGGCGCTGATAACCAGAAACAGGATGCCCTGCAGGATCGGCAGAAACAGGCCGAGGATACCGAGGACCAGAAAGCCGATTGCAAGGCACCAGGTGCCGATGCGGATCAGCCGCCTGCGACCCGGGCGGCCCTTCCCGGCAACCGGCGTCTGGTCAGGGCCGGGCGGTGTTCCCATTCATGCCATATGGATGGCGCGGCCATGCACGGCCATGGCAGCTTCCTTTACCGCCTCGCCCATCTGCGGATGGGCATGGCAGGTGCGGAAGATATCTTCGGCGGTGGCACCGAACTCCATCGCGATGACGGCTTCGGAGATCAGGTCGCCGGCGAGCGGTCCCAGAATGTGCACCCCCAGGACCTTGTCGGTCTTGGCATCCGCGATCACCTTGACGACACCGTCGGTCTCGCCGGTCGCCTTGGCGCGGCTGTTGGCAGTGAACGGGAACTTGCCGACCTTGACCTCGACACCTTCTTCCTTAAGCTCGTCCTCGGTCTTGCCGACGCCTGCGATCTCGGGCCAGGTGTAGACCACGCCGGGCACGAGATTGTAGTCGATATGGCTCTTCTGGCCGTCGATCCGCTCGACGCAGACGACGCCGTCTTCCTCGGCCTTGTGGGCCAGCATCGGGCCCGGCACGCAGTCGCCGATCGCGAAGATGCCGTCGACGTTGGTCTTGAAGTTCTCGTCGACCTGGATGACGCCGCGATTGTCGACCTTGACCCCCGCATCGTCGAGCCCGAGGCCTTCGGTGTAGGGCCGCCGGCCAATCGCGAGCAGCACCTTGTTGGCCTTGATCTCCTCGGCGTCACCCCCCTTAGCCGGCTCGACCGTCAGGGTGACAGTGCTCTTGGTCGCCTTGGCGCCGGTCACCTTCGAGCCGAGTTTGAACTCGAGGCCCTGCTTCTTGAGGACGCGCTGCGCCTGCTTGGCGATCTCGCTGTCCATGCCGGGAAGGATGCGGTCGAGATATTCGACCACGGTGACTTCCGCACCGAGGCGGGACCAGACCGAGCCCATTTCGAGCCCGATGACACCGGCGCCGATGACAACCAGTTTCTTCGGCACGTCGTCCAGCTCGAGCGCGCCGGTCGAGGACACGATCATCTTCTCGTCGATCTCGACGCCGTCGAGCGGCGTGGTTTCCGACCCGGTCGCGATCAGGATGTTCTTCGTCTTCAGCGTGTCCTTGCCGTCGACCGACACTTCGCCGGGCTTCACGATCTTGCCGGTGCCCTTGATGTAGTCGACCTTGTTTTTCTTGAAGAGAAACTCGATGCCCTTGGTCAGCTCGCCAACCACCTTGTCCTTGCGGCCCATCATCGCCTTGAGGTCGAGCTTGACCGAGCCGACCTTGATGCCGTGCTCCGCAAAGTGGTCCTTCGCCTCGGCGAATTTCTCGGACGACTGCAGCAGCGCCTTCGAGGGAATGCAGCCGACGTTGAGGCAGGTCCCGCCGAGCGCACCGCGCTTTTCGATGCATGCCGTCTTCATGCCGAGCTGCGCCGCGCGGATCGCCGCCACATAGCCGCCGGGGCCGCCCCCGATCACAATCAGGTCGTATTGCTCGCTCATGTCGCTTCCCTTCGATGCGCGGAGACGGCGTTGACGCCGCCAC
>JAJFFI010000168.1 GCA_021776755.1 Alphaproteobacteria bacterium
AAAGCTCACATTCTCATGCGTCTCGTTGATCGCCGCGACGACTTCAGGCTCGCGCGCCCAGAGACGCACGTCATTGCCCGCGCGGCGGGCCACCGTGGCCAGCGCCGTGCCCCACGCGCCGCCGCCAATGACGCTCACCGCCGTCATGCAGGAAGTCCGATCATGTCTGCGATAAAGCCCAGCATGCGGGACGCCGTCAAGTTGTGACCAAAGTCCTTAGCGTCGCCAATATGCCGCAGATTGCAAGCGCAATATGCGGGGGGTGTCGCGCCTGCCCCTTTCCCGGCCAACCGCCCGTTATTTCAAGGCGGCCGAAGGCCAACGGAGAAACCACTCAGATATCCGTGCGTTCTTCGGCGATCTCCCGGCGTTCGGCGAGATTGAAGCGGTCGTCGTAGATCGGGCGGCCGCCGGTGCTGGGCCCCGGATACTGCACGATGAGGATCTGGCCACCGGTTTCGGTGTGGAACTCGTCCTCGAAATGCGGATCCGGGTGGAAGATCATCGTGCCGGGGCGGTAGTCGTTTCCGCCGATGCGGAAATCGCCCTCGAGGATGTACCAGATCTGCGCGAAATCGTGATTGTGCCTGGGGTGGTGCGCGCCGGGCTCGAGCCGCAGGATGCCCGCATTGGGTTCGGTCGGGCGTTCGGGGCGCGGGTGGAACAGCATCTTGCCGGTCTCGCCGGGCCACCGGATGGTTTCCCAGTCGAGATCGTCGATATGGCGGGCCTCGAACGGCTGATGCGCGCCGGCTTTGGCATTCTGCGTGTTGGCGGTCGCGGTCATGGGGTGTCTCCTTTGTGTGGACTATCCTTGAAGTCGTGCGCGACGGTCCACCAGTCGAACGATGGGCCGGCGTTGCCGGGCCCCGCCGTGATCATGAGGACGCGCGCGGGCGTGGAGCCGAGATTCTCGGCCATGTGCGGGATTGAAGACTCGAGATGGATCGCATCGCCCGGGCCGAGCTCGATGGTGTCCTCGCCGACGCGGAAGCGCACCGCGCCGTCGAGGACATAGCAAACTTCCTCACCGTCATGGGCGACACGGGTGTCCGGCGCGGCGCCGGTCGGAAACGTGAGCAGAAAGGCTTCCATCGCCTGGCCGCGGCGCCCCCCGGCGACCGGCTGCCACGTATAGCCACTGGCTTTCACGGTCTGCGGTGGCGCGCCCCGCTTCGGCGTGGGGCTCGCGGCCTGTCCCGCGGCCCGGAAGACTTCATAGGGGGCGGTGGCGGCGGCTTCGGGCGCGAACAGTTCGTGCATCGGCAGCCCGAGCGCGGCGGTGATGTCCAGCAACGTCGCAATCGTCGTCGAGGTCTGGCCGCGCTCAAGCCGCGAGAGAAACGCCTGCGACAGGCCGGACTGGGCCGCCAGCGCGCCGAGTGTCAGGCCCCGTGCCTTGCGGGCCTGCCGCAGTTTTTCGCCGATATCGGTGGCGAACCGGTCGGAATTCGGTGTGAGACCGTCCATGTCTTGCGTCCGATGTGTCCAAAATTGCACACCATGCAAACATAGGAATGCGTATGAGTCAATTATTATTGCATATAGTGCATTATTCGCGTCGCTGAAGCTCTTCCAGCGGCCAGCGCGGGCGGGGCGCGATGTCGAGGGAGTCGGTGAAACCCGCGGCAAAGCGTTCGAGGCCGGCCCAGGCGATCATCGCGGCGTTGTCGGTGCAAAGCGCCATCGGCGGCGCGATGAGCGTGAGGCCGTGGTCGCGGGCCGCGCCGTCGAGGCGCGCCCGGAGGGCGGCGTTGGCCGCGACTCCGCCGGCGACGACCATGTGCCGGGCGCCGGGGTGGCGGGCGCGGAACGTGGCGATGGCGTTGGCGCTGCGGTCGGCCAGCACATCGGCGACGGCGGCCTGGAAGGACGCGGCGAGATCGGCGGTGTCTTGATCCTTCAGGGGGCCGGGGGGCAATGCCTCGGCAGTCCCTTCCTCGAGCAACCTGCGCACGGCGGTCTTGAGCCCGGCGAAGGAGAAATCGCAACCGTCGCGGCCCTTGAGCGGGCGCGGCAGGTCGAACCGTGTCGCGTCGCCTTTCATTGCCGCCTGCTCGACCGCCGGGCCGCCCGGATAGCCGAGGCCGAGGAGCTTGGCGGTCTTGTCGAACGCCTCGCCCGCCGCGTCGTCGATGGTGGTGCCGAGCCGCGTGTAGCGTCCGACGCCCTCGACCGCGAGAAACTGGCAGTGCCCGCCCGAGACCAGCAGCAGCAGATAGGGGAAGTCGAGCGGGTCGTCTTGCGTGGCCGTGAGACGGGCGGTGAGCGCGTGGCCTTCGAGATGGTTCACCGCGACAAACGGCAGGCCGCGGGCGAGCGCGATGCTTTTTGCCGTCATCACGCCGACGATGACACCGCCGATGAGGCCGGGACCGGCGGTCGCGGCGACGGCGTCGAGGTCGTCCCAGCCGAGGCCGGACCCAGCCATCGTTTCGGCGACCAGCCGGTCGAGATGCGAGAGATGCGCGCGGGCGGCGATCTCGGGCACGACGCCGCCATAGGGCGCGTGGTCCTCCAACTGCGACAGCAGGCGCTCTTCGACGATGCGGCCGCCCAGGGCCCCTTCGTTGGACGCAACAATCGCAACGGCGGTCTCGTCGCAGCTAGTCTCGATGCCCAAAACGCGGAGCGGGCTCATTCCGGCGCATCCTTCAGCGCCTTGCGGGCGGCGCCGCGGTTCTGCTGCCGGTCGTAGGCTTTCGCGGACTTCTGTTTCCGCACGCCAAGCAGCCGCCGCAGACGCCAGTAGGGGTCGCGGGGCTTGGGGGAGCCTGCCGGGGTTTTGCGCATCGTGCGGGGCATGGCGGAAAAATGGTCGCTGGCGGGCGAAAAGGAAAGGGGCGGTCTCGACCAAACGCTTGAGGCCAGTATCCGCGACGCGCGGAAGAACAAGGTGCTTTCGGCGACTGAAGCGATCCGCTACACAGCGCGGCATGACGGGAGAAACCTCACTGTCGGCCGGCATCGTGCTGCCGCTGCGGATCGGAACGCGGGCAAGTCCGCTGGCGCTCCGCCAGGCGGAAGCCGTGCGGGCGGCGCTGATGCAGGCCTGGCCGGACCTCGCGGCGCCCGATGCCACCGAAATCGTGCCGCTCCGCACCACCGGCGACCGGATCACCGACCGTCCGCTGGCCGAGATCGGCGGCAAGGGCCTGTTCGCCAAGGAACTGGAGCACGCCCTGCTGGCCGGGCAGATCGACATTGCCGTGCATTCGATGAAGGACATGGAGACCTGGTTGCCGGACGGCCTCGCGATTGCGGCGATGCTGCCGCGGGAAGATCCGCGGGATGTGCTGATTGCCGGGCAGGCCAAAACAATCGCGGACCTGCCGGAGGGTGCGGTGATCGGTTCCGCCTCGGTGCGCCGGCGGATGCAGCTGCTCGCACTCCGCCCGGACCTCAAGATGACGCTCCTGCGCGGCAATGTCGGCACGCGCCTCGACAAGATCGCGGCGGGCGAGGCGGATGCGACGCTCCTGGCACTCGCCGGATTGCGCCGGCTGGGCCGGGACGATGTCGGGACACCGATTGCGGTTGAGACCCTGCTGCCCGCCGTGGGACAGGGCGCAGTGGGGGTTGAAATCGTTACCGCGGCGGAAGGGCTCATGGAGCTGATGGCGGCGATCGATGACGCCGCGACGTCGGCGCGGGTGCGGGCCGAGCGGGCCTATCTCGCGGTGCTCGACGGCTCGTGCCACACGCCGATTGCCGGGCTTGCCGAACTCGAGGGAGAGGACGGCGCGCGGTTTCGCGGGCTGATCGGCATGCCCGACGGCAGCCAGGTCTGGCGGGCCGAACGCAGCGGTGCGGCCGGGGACCTGCTGGCGATGGCCGAAGACACGGGCCGGGAACTGCGCGTGGCGGCGGGCGAGGATTTCGCGGCGCTGCTGGCGGCGGACGCATGAAAATCGTCATCACGCGGCCCGAGGAGGACGCGGAACGCTTTGCCGGTGACGTGCGGTCGGCCGGCGCCGAGCCGGTGATCGCGCCGCTGATGGCGGTGCGGTATCTGGATGGCGCGCCGCCAACCCTGGACGGCGCCCAGGCCCTGTTGTTCACGAGCGCCAACGGCGTGCGGGCGCTTGCGCGGGCGACCAAGCACGGGAGCGGCGGGCGGGGTCTCCCGGTGTTTGCCGTCGGCGATGCCACGGCAGCGGCGGCGCGGGACGCCGGGTTCACAAATGTGCGGAGCGCGGAGGGCGATGTGGCCGATCTGGCGTCCCTGGCGGCAGGCGCCCTCGACCCCGCGGCCGGCCGGCTGCTGCATGTGGCGGGCACGGCGGTTGCGGGCGATCTCGCGGTCGATCTCGCGGCGCGCGGCTTCGAGGTCGCGCGGGCGGTGCTCTACGAAATGGAGATCGCCGAAATCCTGCCGACGGCGGCGGCGGACGTTCTGCAGGCCGGAGGTGGCGGGATCGCGCTGTTTTCGCCGCGCACCGCCGATCTGTTCGCACAACTGGTTCTTGACGCGGGGCTCGCCGGCGCCTGCGCGGGCACCACGGCGTTCTGCCTGAGCGATGCGGTTGCCGGCAGTATTTCGGGGTTGCGCTGGGGCGGCGTGCGGGTGGCTGCCCGGCCGACGGCGGCGGCGCTGCTGGCATCGATCCGGGACGAGCTCACCGCCGCCGCGGGCTGAACCTGGAAAAATCGCCGCCAAAGCGCCCCATTCCCGGCAAGACATTTCCATCCGGATAGGCTAACAAAACAGTACGCGTACGCTTCCCCAGGAGGCGGTGGCTCCCACAGCAGGACCCCTGAAACGGCATGACCAGCGATTCATCAGAGACTTCGGGCGGGAATTCCGGTGGCGCCTCGGCGGCGGAGTCTCCCGCGCATGACGTAATAACGAAATTCGGCGGCATCCGGCCGATGGCGGCCAAGCTCGGCATTGCGGTGACGACGGTGCAGGGCTGGAAGGAACGCGGTGTGATCCCGGCACCCCGGCACAAGGAAGTGCTGGCCGCGGCGGCCGAGCAGGGCATCGACATCTCGGCCGACGACCTGGTGGCGGGCGACCTGTCGCCGGAAGACGAGCGCGCGCCGGAAAAAACCGAAGCCGCGCAGTCTTCATCTGCCACGAAAGCGACATCTCCGGCCTCATCGAAAGACGCCGCCGCGAAGGCCGCGGCCGTCGGCGCCCCATCGGCCACCGCGCCGGGTGGGAAAGCCACCGCGGGCGGCCACAAGGACGCCGACGCGCGCACGGCGCGTGCGGGAGATGACGGAAGCGGCGGCAAGACGCCCCCGGGATCGCCCCCGGAGTCGAAAGGCGCATGGTCGGGCAGCTTCAAATGGCGCGCGGTGGCGGCTGTGGCCGCGGTCGGCCTGATTGCCGCTGTCGGTGCGTTCAGTTGGTGGAAATGGATCGAGCCCGGGGTGGTGCCCTGGGAGTCGGCAAAGCTCGGCATGGCGGGCGATAGCAAGAAAAACCGCGAGGTCGCCGCCGTGCCACCCACGCCCGCGACGAGCGGCAGCAAGGCTCCCAGTGCGACGGGCAGCGCAACTGGCGGCACACCGGGCAGCGTGCGCAAACCCGGCGAAGCGCGCCGTGCCGACGACAGCACCGGTGGCCAGTCCGGCCAGTCCGGGCAAACCGGCAAGAGTGGCGAGACGGCTGAAGAGAAAACTCCGGCCAAGGAAAAGCGCGATGCCGACGTCAAGCCGCCGGAAGAACCCGTCGATGCGCTGAAGCGGAAAGAAGCGATCGAGACGGAAGAGAAAAAGGAAAAGGACTCCGCGCTGCGACGGCGCGTCGAGGCCGAGAAGCAGGCCGGCGCGAGTCAGCCGCCGCCGGCCGGCACACGCCCGGCGGACCGCAACGCGGGCTCAGCGCCCGCGGGCAACGCACAGCCGAAACCCGAAGCGCCGGAGCTTGCCAAACCCAAGACGGAACCGGAGGCCAAAGTGGCGCAGCAGGCGCCGGCCAAACCGGGCGCTCCGAAAACCGGCGAAACCGCCACTGCGCTCAAGGAACAATCGGCCGCGGTCGCGGGGCTCAGGAAAGAGGTCACGGATCTCCGCGAGGCGAATGCCGGGCTGGTCGCCGCGCT
>JAJFFI010000169.1 GCA_021776755.1 Alphaproteobacteria bacterium
CGCTCCATCAGCGGCTGCTGGATCCTCGCCTTGGCTTCCTCGACGCTCGCCTTGCTGACCCCGCCCGACGGTTTCCGGACGGCAAGCACTTCGCCCTCCGTGGTGGGCTCAAGCGAGTCTTTGGCAAGCGTGGGTTCGGCGCCGGCCAGGCCGGTCGCGAGTTCGAGTTCCTCGGGGACCGGGACCGAGCCGAGGACGGCGTTCAGAAGGATGGTCACGAGATCGCGGCGCTGGTCGGTATTGATTTCAAGGCCCGGGTCGGACCAGGCCGCGGTGTCGATCGCCTGGCTGGCTTTCTGTGCGAGATCGCGGCGCGCCATGGTGCGGAGCTTGCCCGGATCGAGATCAGCGCAAAAATCCTTCTGCGAAAGTTGCGCGACTTTCCTGAAGGCCTCGGAATATTCGGGCTCGGATGCAGAGCGCCGGGCCGAGAGATCAACGACCTGGTTCTGCCCCGCGCCAGCCCTGCGTCCAAATCCGCTCATGTCTCAGCCGGCTGCCCCTGTCCGGATTTCTTGCCGGAAAACAGCCCGCCAAACAGCGACCCCGAGCTCCCCTTCTTGCCCGGCTTCGCTTCCTTGGCGGCCTCGAGCTTGGCGCAGAACTGGTCGATTGCGCCGACGATCTTGCTGCCCTTGGCGGCAACCTGGATCGGCTTTCCGACATTGAGCGCGCCCTTGGCGGCCTTGACGTCGTCGGGGATCTGCATCGCGATCTTGCCGTCGATGCCCTTTTCGAATTCCGAATGCGGCAGCTCGTATTTCTTGTCGACGCCCACCCGGTTCACGACGACGTGCCGGTTCGAGGTGGACGCGACGTTCTTGAGCAGCATGCCGAGGCGCATCGTGTCGCGCATCCCGGCGAGCGAGAAATCGGTGACAATCATCATGTCGGTCGCCGCCGGCAGCACGTCGCGCATTTCGATGGCGAGCGTGCGCGGGATGTCGACCACGACCGCGTCGTAGTTGCGCCGCAGTTCCTGCAGCAGCATGTCGAGCGCTTCGGGCGCAAAGCCCATGATGTTGTCGAGCGGCTCTTCCGCCCCGAGAACGGCCAGATTCTGGCTGGCGTTGGTCGAGGCGCTGGCGATGAAGAGATGATCGATGCGCGCCGGGTTTTCGAGCATTTCGCGCAAGCCCCGGCCGGGCTCGAGATCGAGCGCCAGGGCGGCGGTTCCGAACTGCAGGTCGAGGTCGACGAGAATGGTTTTCTTGCCGCGAACCTCGGCCAGGTGCCAGGCGGTGTTGACCGCAACCGTGCTCGCCCCGATGCCGCCGCGCGCGCCGACGACGAAAATCATCCGGCTGTCGCCCGTGTCCGCATTCTCGGTCGGGCCCTGGATGGCCTTCGCCATCGCCCGGTCGAGGGTCTCGTTGCTGAGCGGCTTGACCAGATAGTCGGTGACGCCCGAGTCGATGAGTTCGCGGTAAAGCTGGATGTCGTTGGCGCTGCCGATGGCGATCACGCTGATGCCGGGCTCGCACACCTCGGCCAGAACGTCGATGTCGACCAGCGCATCCGGGCTGTCGGAAATGTCGACGATCAGCAGCGGCGGTGACGGGGCATTCGAGAGATACTCGGCCGCACCGGCGATGCCGTCGCCGCCGACCCGCGAGGGCCGGTCGCGTTCCTTGAAATAGAGCGCGAGCGTCTGCAGCGACTCAGCATCCGACGCAAAAGCGATAACCTCGGGGTTTATGCCGCGTTCAAGTCCATGATCGATGTACCGGGAGGTCCCGGCATCGGCTGGATCCACGTGTTGAGGGATAGCGTTCAATTTGATCCTCCTGCGCCGGAGCCAGTGTCCTGCTGGTTCAGCTTCTTGACCTTGTCCGTGCGGTACCGGTCGATTGCCGCGCCTGCGACATTGCCGTCCGCTGGACCCGCTTCCCTCCCCTGGATGAGATCCTGGGGGTTTGCGACCTGCGCACGCAGGGCGCGGGCGGTGAGGCATCCAAAGGCCTCCTTCTCACCCATGAGTTCCCGGCCCGACATGGCCCGGTCCCAGTCCTTGCAGGGCTGGGCCACGACGACGGGGCGGCGCACGACGATCGTCACCGCGTCCGGTCCGCCGGCATTGACGGGGGCACCCCGGGGATCGCCCGCGAGCGTGCCGGGATAAACCTGGTGCGGCAGCAGGAAGCGGCGGATGGCGCGTTCGCGCGCAACTGCCAGCTTGTCGGCCTTCACACTTGAGAAATTCGGCTGGGCCACGACAAAGGCCTTGTCGCCATTGCCCTGACCGAGGCCTTCGCGCACGATGAAGGCGTGCAGCCGGTCGCGTTCGATGCCCTCGATCCGCGCCCGGCCGGGCCGGAAGTAGACCTGATGATTGAACTCGGCCCAGGTGATCTTCGGCGGCGGGGCCGCGATGCCGTTGGTCTTGTCGGCGAACCACGAGCGATCCATCTGGGCGGACGCAGGGCCGGCGAAGACCAGCGCGATCAGCCACGCCATCAGCGCAAGACCGATGAGCGGGGAATGGAACAGCGGATTTTTGAACATGTTCATCATGGCAGCTGTCCTATTCGAGCGCGAAGCCGGCGCCGGTCACCGCGCGGGGTGGCCGGCCTGCGGCCGGGGGATTGGATGCCGGCGGCTTGGCGCCGGTTGTATTGGCGCCGGGCTGGGCCTGCATCTGGGTGCCGGTCATCGAACCCGCGGGCTTGATCGCGCCAGCGCCACCGGGGGCGGCACCGGGTGCGGCACGAGGAGCGGCGCCGGTCGCGGCATTGGGGGCCGCACCTGCGACCGCAGCGGGCTTGGCGCCGAGGGCCACGGTCTGGGCCCGCGCCTCGACGATGCTCCTCTTCGAGATCGGCTTCACGATGTAGGGCGTGACCAGGATGATCAGCTCGGTCTCGTTGCGCTGGAAGGCTTCGGAACGGAACAGCGCACCGATCACCGGAATTTCGCCGAGCCACGGCAGGTTCCGTATGGTGTTGTTGGTATTGTTCTGGATCAGACCGGCGATCGCGAAACTCTGGCCGCTGGCGAGCTCCACCGTGGTCTCGGCGCGGCGCACCGTCAGCGCCGGGATGGTGAAGTTCTGGATCGTCACGGCGCCCACTGTCGACAGCTGGCTCACCTCCGGGGCGACCTTCAGGTTGATGCGGTTGCCGTCCAGCACGGTGGGCGTGAAGGCTAGCCCGACACCGAATTTCTTGAACTCGATGGTGATGACACCGCCATCCTGGGGCACTGGCACGGGAAACTCACCGCCCGCCAGGAAGTTCGCGGTCTCGCCCGACATCGCCGACAGGTTCGGCTCGGCGAGGATCTTGATGAGGCCGCGCTGATCGAGGGCGTCGAGCACGCCATTCACGTCGACAACACCGTTGTTGAAGTTGCCGACGATCGAATTCGTGGTGTTGGCGCCCGCGACGTTGCGGGTCACCAGCGTGTTGCCGGTGGTCGCGAGGCCGCCATTGTTGTTCTTGAGCAGCGGGAAGAACGGGATGCCGGCGGCGGTCGTCGGCAGGCCGGTGGCAAGGCCGAGGACGAAGTTGCCGGTCGCGGCGACAACATCCCAGTTGATGCCGAGTTGTTTCACGGTGTCGCGCGAAACCTCGGCGACGCGCACCCGCAGATTGACTTGCTGGGGAGCGGACACGCCAAGCTGGCTGATGACCTTGTTGTCGCCGCGCACGACAGTGGCGGCGAGCCGGCGCGCATCAGCCGCGGCGGACGCGTTCGAGACCGTGCCCGAAAGCACGATCGTGTCCTGCACGGCGCGCACCGTGATGGCTTCTTTCGGCAGCAGGTTCTTGAGGTTCCAGCGCAGCCGCGAGAGATTGGGCCGGACATGGACCGTGCGGTTGATCAGCACCCGGTCCTGGGCGTCGACCGCATAGAGCGTCGTGTCGCCGAAGGCCTTGCCGAAGATGTAGATCAGCCGCGGCGTCTTGATCTGGACGTCGGCGACCTGCTGGTCGGCGATGAATACCGTGGCGGCCGGCCGGTCGAGCCGGATGAGCCGACCCTCGCTGACCTCGACGGTGATCTGCGTCCCACTTGGGCCGAGCACCTTGGCAGCGGCAATTGCGGTGCCCGATCCGCCAGGGATCGCGAACACCGCTGCGATTGTGAGAATCATGGACGCCAGCATTGCTGGCGGTATGACCCGTCTCATATTTTCAAACATCGACCCGCCCCTCTATCCTTTTTTGTGAACCTTCAACACAAATGACTATTCCTCCTGGCCGCCCCCGCCAGCCTGGGTCGTCGGCCGGGGTTGTGCGCCCCCCAGCGCCCCCTGACCTGCATTTCCGCCACCCTGCGCCGGGATGCCGACCACTGCGGTCTGCCCGTTGGGAAGGGTGATGGTTACGTTCTGAACCTTGCTGCCGCGCAGCACGGTGACCTGGGGCGTTGCCCCGGTTTCGCCGCCCTGCAGAATGCGGCTGACCTGATTGTCCCAGGTGTAGGTAGTCCCGCGGCCGGGCACGGTGTTCTCTTGGCCACCGGTCGCGCCCGGCGGGACGTCCGCGACGATGCGCGAAACCGCACCCGGAACCTGCTTTTCGCCCGGTTGTTTGGTTGCGGCGTCAAACGGCATCTTCGGGATCAGACTGATCTTGCCGGTCTCGCCGCCCTTGATCGGTCCCGCGCTCGACATGGCCTTTTCTTCGGCTTTCTCGCCCGGTTTCATTTCAGTACCGCCCTCGCCGTTCATGGCGGCGGACGTCTTGATGGGCTTCTCGCCGGCAATCACGCCCGGCTTGCGGGCCAGCGCGCGAAGGCTGAGCGAGAGACTACCGAGCGTGCGCACGACATTGACCACCTCGACCTGCTTCGGCGTGACCTCGAGGGTCACCGACTTGGCGACCTTGGCCTTGCCGATCTGGTCGTTGGCACTCTGGTCGACCGCGATGACACGGACATTGGTGAGTACGGTTTCGCTGACCCGGCGCACGACATCGTCGCGCGAGATCGTGTGGGTCAGGATGAGGTCGATCCGGTCGCCCGGGAAAATAAAGCCCGCAGCCCCGGTGGTCGCATTGACCGGCACGGCGACTGCACGCATGCCCGGGTGCAGAACCGCGGCGAGGAAGCCGCGCTCGCCCGGCTTGACCACGGCGCCCACGAGAACCGGCGCGCCGAGTGTGATGCCCTGGCGCACAACGGCGCCGAAATAGGCCTTCACCGCGATCTCGCCGGCTTCGCCAGGCTTCTTCACGACGTAGGACTTGGGCAGGTCGGCGTCGGGCCAGGGCTGCCAGCCGAGATGCTTTTCGGTGAGCAATGTGCCGGCCGGAAGATCGACCTTGGCGATGAGAACCTGCACCTGCTCGGCCTTTTTGACCGGCTCGGGCGCTTTTTGCGTGTAAGCGGCCCGCATGGACGAGAGCCACTTGTTCGCGACGAATACCGTGCCACCGGCAAAACCGACGGCCAGCAGGATCAGCAAGATGCTACGCGGGTTCACGGAGCTCACTCCTTTTTCTTATTGCGCGCGCGGGAAGCCTGGAGCGGGTCATGGGATCAGACCCCCACCAGCCGGGCGGCGACGTAGAGCCCGCCGGCCGCGACTGCGACGCCGTAGGGCAACTTGGTTTTGAAGAACGGCACGTGCCGCATGTTCGAGACACTGTGCGCAACCGCGCCGGCACCACCACTGCCGGCAGGCTCCCCGGGTTCGACGCGGGCTGTCTGCCAGGCGGTCCGGAGCATTGCGAAAACTGCGAGCGCGATCCCGGCGATGACCGAGACCACGGTAAATCCGAAGAGATGCAGGGGGCCTGCCCAGAGCACGGCGCCTGCGAGCAGCTTGACGTCGCCCCCACCCATGGCGCCCCGCGAAAACAGGAACATGCCGAAGAGGAACATGATGGCAGCCCCGATCAGGGCGAGCCACCAGAGCGACTGGCGCCCGGACGTCTCGAGCGCGAAGACCCAGACGGGCCACGCCGCAACGATCACCAGGCTTGCGATGTTGGGGATTCTATAATGACGAAAATCGCTGACTGCGGCGCAGACCAGCGAACCGGCAAAACAGGCTACAGCGATATGTTCCAGAATGTGGATCATGGCCTGTTGAGTTTCCTACCTATCCAATAAAAAGGTCTTAACCGATCTCCCTTGTTCTTCGCCCAGCGGCTTCTTGTTGGCCGTTTGCGTAAACTTCCGGATCAGGTGCCACCACCCGTACCGGACCCACCGGTCCCTGCCGCGGCACCGGCGAGATCGCCGCTGACGGTTACGAAGAGGCCGGTGACTGACGTGCCGACCAGTTCCATGGTCGTAATTGCGCCCAGGGACACCAAGGCTCCGATCAGTGCGTACTCGATGGCGGTCGCACCACGTTCGTCCTTGATAAGTCTGGCCAACATTGGCGAAGACCTCTCCGTCCCGGGTTTGCCGGTTCCCTAACCGGGGAAACGGCTGTCCGGACGGCCCGATTTCGAGCCGTCCGGACGGGCCTTTTTCGTCGATACGGTCCGAAGACCGCAGGGAGCAGCGATCAGGTGCCGGTGCCGGTGCCGGCGGAGTTAAGCTGTCCTGAAATGCCCTGGAAGATGCCCTCGAGCGAGGTGCCGAGAGCCGTCATGCCGGTGATGGCGGCAACGGCAACGAGCGCGGCAATCAGGCCGTACTCAATGGCGGTCGCACCGGACTCATCGCGGATAAGCTTCTTGAACGTCTTCAACATGGTCTTAAACCTCCTGATAGACATGACCGTGATGACGCCATATTGCGCGACATGAATTAAAAAAAGGTTAACAAGAAACGACTATCAGTCAATAAAAAGGAAATAACTAATCGCCCATTACCGAGCTTCACCCCCCGTTAATTCATAAGTAAGAGGATCTATTTGTTACTATTTACCGTAAACTATCCAAGTATATTTCACTGTAGTTGATGATAACTTGTTTTTAATTAATATTGAAATTCCCTAAAATTCTCGCAAATAGCCTCTAAAGGTTAAGTTAAATACTCGATACAGTAATCGGGCGCTAAATACATGATGAGTAAGGCTATAACGGCGCGATTATAAGGTTTCTTCGACCTATAAACCTTTTGTTAATCCGAAATCCCTTATTATTCGGCATTCTATATGGCGGGATCAGGCGGGTTCCGCTGCCTGTCCATGGAGGATACCGATGCGTGAATTGCTGCCCCCCTTCGGGAAGACCAGCCACGGCGCCTGCCCGGGCGCGGATCGGGCGCCCGCGACCGCAAGCGCCGGGACCACCCCGCGGGGCGTCCTTGCCGGATTCCGTAGATTCGCGCGGAACGAGACCGGATCCATCATGGTTTGGGTCGGCCTGGCCCTGTTCCCGGTGATCGGCCTGCTGGGCCTCGCGACCGATGCGGCGCGCGGCTACATGGTCAAGGCGCGGCTGTCGCTGGCGCTTGATTCCGCCGCACTTGCCGCCGCCCCGCACATGCAGAACACCGCCAAGATGAACGCGGAGATCACGAAGTTCTTCAACGTGAACTTCCCGCCCGGCTACATGGGCGCATCCGTTACCGGCCCGACACCGGTGATCAGTGCGGACGGCCAGACGCTGACGCTGAACGCCAACGCGACCATCGACACGACTTTCACGCGGTTGCTCCAATTCGACAACATCCCGGTCCGCGCTGCCACAGAGGTGACCCGCGAAAGCCAATTCATGGAGGTCGTTCTGTCGATCGACATGTCGGGCTCGATGGGCAGCTCCAGCGGCAACACGACCCGGATCGGCGCCGCGCGCGACGCGGCCACGACGCTCGTGAATATTCTCCACGGTGACAAGGCGGTGTCCGACAAGCTCAAGATCGGGCTGGTGCCGTGGAACGCGAAGGTGAACGTGACCACCGGCGCAGCCTATACCGGCAAGTCGACCACCAACATCCCGAACTACACCCGGACGCCGATTTTCAAGTATTCTGCGGGCTCGCCGACCTGGCACTCGAATTACAAGAACATGTCGAAGGTCTGGTATGCCAACAACTCGCCGGTGCCGTTGAGCCGCAACCCGGGCTCCAACTGGGAGGGCTGTGTCTATGCCCGCTTTGTCGTGCCGGACGACAGTATCACCGAGAACGACGCCGACATCTTCCGCGGCCCGATCGATTCGCCGAACGGCGACTGGCGCGGCTGGGAGCCAATCCGGGAGGACGAAGGCGAGCCGAAAAGCGGTGGATCATGTGAGCTGGCCGACGCCTTTGGCGGACCCGAATGCACAAGGTGCCTCGGCCACGGCATCACGCCGCTGACCCAGACCAAACAAACCATGCTCGACGCGATCGCAGCTCTGCAGTCGCCGAACGGCTCGACCAACATCCCGCAGGGACTGGCCTGGGCGTGGCGTGTCGTGATGCCGGACGCCCCGTTCACCGAAGGCTGGACCGATGCCGAGATCACCGCCGCCGGCGCCGAACGCACCCGCGCGATCGTGCTGCTTTCGGATGGCGCGAACCAGTGCTGGAACGGCGATGCCTACAAGAGGGCTTTTGGTCCGGCGGCATCCATTGCCTGCCGGGACGCCCTCAACGCGCGGCTCCAGTTGCTGGCGGCGAACGTGAAAGCGGAAGGCATCATCATTTACGTGATCCAGTTCGGCTTTTCGAGCGGCGAGCTGGCAACCCTGCTGAAGGGTGTCGCGACCAGCCCCGAGGCACCGCACTATCACTTCGCCCCGGACGCCGATGCGCTGCAGGCGGTGTTCACGACGATCGCGAACAATCTCTCCTCGCTGCGCATCTCGAAGTAGCGGCGGGCGGATACGATGCAAGAGGGCGCTGCCGGAGACGGTGGCGCCCTTTTTCGTGTGTGCGCTCAGCGGGGTCGAAAGAGATCCGCGGTCAATCCCAGAAAAGCCGGCAGGTCCGTCCAGAACGGCGGGAGCCGCACCGGCCGGAGCCGGTAACCGTCGCCCTCGCGGACCAGCCGGTGGCTCGCCGCCACACCCGCCACAAGA
>JAJFFI010000170.1 GCA_021776755.1 Alphaproteobacteria bacterium
GTCGTCGGGCACACCGCCGCAGAACGGATGCGCGCTGACATCGAGGCGGCCGTGCTCGAAGTCGAAGCCCAGCACCGACATCAACTCGACGCCGAGCGCTTTCTGTTTTTCGGCCGGGAATGGTCCGTCGGGGATCAGAACTTCGGGGCCGGCGTCCTGGCGGGCCAGCACGTCGTCGATGAAGCCGGGCAGGAAAGCGGCAAGATCGTCGAACAGCGGGTCGATGCGCGCCGCGCGGCCGTCGGGCTCATACTCGTCGAGCAAGGCGTCGTAGGGCGAACAATCGAGTTCCTCGGCCTTGGCCGCGCCGATCTGGCGGACGAGGGTGAGGATGTCCTCGAGATGCGGCAACACGCCGGCAAAGTCGTTCGCCGGACGCGCCTTCCGCCACACCATGTCGCAGGTCGAGCACGCCCGCGAGAACGCCTCGACCAGATCGGCGGGCACCGCGTTGGCATGGACCCAGGCCCGGCGCATCTCGCGGAGGTTTGCCGCGCGCCACGGATCGCCGTTAGCGGTTTCACCGGCCGCGTCAAGCAGGTCCGGCAGCGCCGGGTCGGTCAGCAGGTCATGGCAGACCATCTTGAGGGCCGCGAGCTGCTCGGCCCGCGCCTCGGCTCCGCCCGACGGCATGATCGTCGACATGTCCCAGTGCAGCATGCCGGCGGCGTTCTGCAGATGCGTCAGCCGGGCGAAGCGGTGTTCGAGCGCCTGATAGGCTTCGGTCACGACGCGGGGCCCGCTTTGTCCGGGACGTCATGGTCTTCCGGTCTCCGCCAGTGATACAGGAACCAGATCACGGCGAGGGTGGCCGCAAGCGAGAACCAGGTGACGACGTACTGCAGGTGATTGTTGGGCAGCGCCGGCGGACGCTGGCCGCCGATCGGGAAGCCGCCGGGGTTCTTCGCTTCGTCCGCAACCACATGCCAGGGGAGGACGTTGTCGAGCCCGCCGGCGGCCGCCATCTCGCGGCTCGAAACCGTAAACCAGGTGTTGTCGGCGGGGGCGTTATCGGGCGTGAACCAGCCGCGCCGGTCGTCGCCCCGGATGATGCCGGTAATGGTGACCTCGCCGGCGATCTGCCCCTCGGCGCGGGCAGACGCCTCCTTGCGACCGGACGGGACCCAGCCGCGGTTCACCATCACGATCGCGCCATCGGCAAGCCGCAGCGGCGTCGTGATGTGATAGCCGACGTTGCCGCGGAGCGAGCGGGCGACCAGATACATTTCCTTGTCGTGCAGAAATGTGCCGGTGACCGAGACCCGGCGGAAGGTATCGCCGGGAAGTTTGATTTTGGCAATGTCGGTGACAGGGGCTGAACTCATGCGGCTTTCCCGCATCTCGATCAGGCCTTCTTTCCAGGCGAGGCGCTCGAGCTGCCAGGCGCCGAGCCCGACCATCAAAATGATTGCCGGGACCGTCATCAGGGTGGGGATCAGGGTCGCCCGGAAGGTGCGTTTCGTGCTGGAAGAAGGGGACATCAGTCGCCGTCGAATTCGTGAGAGAGGTGGCGGTACTGGAGCGCGACCATGACCGCCTTGAGCGGGCGAAGCATCGCCAGCGCGCCGCCGAGAATGAGCGGCGGCCAGAGCACCGCGTGCACCCAGTAGGGGGGCTCGAAGGTGCGCTCGACCACCAGTGCAAGACCTACGATCACAAAACCCAAAATCAAGATGATGAACACCGCCGGGCCGTCGCCGCTGTCATGTCTGGCGAGATCGAGGCCGCACTCGGCGCATGTGTCGCGCACCGTGAGGAAGCCCTTGAACAGCCTGCCCCGGCCGCAGCGCGGGCACCGGCATCCGAGGCCCGAACGGACCAGGGAGACCGGTGGATACCATTCTTCATTCACAGCGATTTGGGCCCGGCGTTCCGGGGATCACCCGTTTCGGGCGGTGCGGCTGGCTGGCGCTAGTGCGCGATTGGCGCATTCCCGCTGCCCCACCAATAGATGCCGCAGAACAGGAAAATCCAGACCACGTCGACGAAATGCCAGTACCAGGCTGCCGCCTCGAAGCCGAAATGATGGTTCGGCGTGAAGTGGCCCTTGAGCGCCCGGAAGAAGCAGACGATCAGGAAGGTGGTGCCGACGAGCACGTGGAATCCGTGGAAGCCGGTCGCCATGTAGAAGGTCGACGAATAGATGCCGCCCTGGCCGGGTTCGCCGCCGCCGGGGGGCATCGCGAAGGTGAACGGCGCGTGCACGTATTCGTACGCCTGGATGCCGGTGAAGATCGCGCCGAGGATAATCGTGATGCCGAGGCCCCAGATCAGGTTCTTCCGGTTGCCCTCGAGCAGTTCGTGGTGCGCCCAGGTCAGCGTCGCACCGGAGGTGAGCAGGATGATGGTATTGAGGAACGGCAAGTCCCACGGGTCGAGCACGGCAACGCCCTTCGGCGGCCAGACACCGCCGACCAGACCCCCTTCAGCCGGATAGAATGCGGCGGCAAAGAACGCCCAGAAGAAAGCCACAAAAAACATCACCTCGGAGGCGATGAACAGCGCCATGCCGTAGCGGTGGGTGAGCTGGACGACGGGAGTATGGTGGCCCTGGTGCTCGGCCTCCTTGATGACGTCGCGCCACCAGCCGGCCATGGTCACGATCACCAGGAACACGCCCGCGAGCAGCACCCACGGCCCGCCGGCGTATTCATGCATGTAGAGGACAAGCCCGCCGGTCAGGACCAGGGCCGCGACCGCGCCGATGGCCGGCCACGGGCTGGGATCGACCAGATGATAGGGGTGCTTTTGCTCGTGTGCCGACATTCCGGTGAACCTCCAAATCCCCGCGGCCCTCGGCCGCTATTTCTTCCTTCGCGGCGATGGCGCCGCGCGTATCTCGCTTACTTTTTTGCTGCCCCGGCCTTGCCCGCCTTCGCGGTTTCCCCGACCGGCTTCTTCCCGTCGTCTTCCGCGCGGTAGAAGGTATAGGACAGTGTGATGGTTTTTACATCGTCCAGATTGCGGTCCTTCAGGATCGCGGGGTCGATGTAGAAGGACACCGGCATGTCGATGGATTTGCCCGGTGCCAGCCGCTGCTCGGTGAAACAAAAACACTCGACCTTGACGAAATACTGCCCGGCCTTGAGCGGCGTGACGTTGAACGTCGCGGTGCCGGTGACCGGCGCCTTCGATGTGTTGCGGGCCTCGTAGAAGGCGAGCGATTCCTCGCCGACCTTGACCCTGACCGCGGTCTGCTGCGGGCGGAACTGCCACGGCAGGCTGCCGGCGGTGTCGGCATTAAAGCGGACGGTGATGACGCGGTTCGACGCGATGACGCCCGCCTGCGCGGGCGGGCTTTCCGCGCGCTGGGTCGTGCCGCCGAAGCCGGTGACCTGGCAGAACAGCTGGTAGAGCGGCACGGAGGCGAACGCGAGGCCCACCATGCCGGCGGCAACACCTGCCAGCACGAGCGCGGTCTTGCCGTTCCTGGTGCTGCCGGCCGGGCGGCTCATCACGTGCCTCCCATGCGGACGATGGTCATCACGTAGAACAGCACGACGAGGCCCACCAGCACACCGACGAGCGCGAGGTTCTTGCCGCGCACGCGTTTGCGGATTTCACGCTCGGTCTCGCGCTTGGCGGGCTCGACCGGGGTTTTCTCGCTTGTTGCGGTCATGATCAGACCAGCCCCGCGAGGTAGTGGTCGGCAACCAGCATGCTCAGCAGCAGGAAGAGATAGAGGATCGAATAGCCGAAGAGCTTCCGCGCCCGGCCCTCGTCAAAGCCTTCGGGACCTGTCGAGGCGCGAAGGCGAAGGGCCTGCACGAGGAACACCGCGCCGAGCGCGATGGCGGCGGCGAGATACGCCACGCCCGCGCCGCCAATCAGCCAGGGCACGGCCGAGGCCGCGAGCAGCAGCACGGTGTAGACCACGATCTGCGTCTTGGTTACGGCCGCCCCGGCGACCACGGGCAGCATCGGCACGCCGGCGCGGGCATAGTCGCCGCCCCGGTAGAGCGCCAACGCCCAGAAGTGCGGCGGGGTCCAGAGGAAGATGATGGCGAACAGCGCGATCGACATCCACGACACATCCCCGGTGACCGCGGCCCAGCCGATCATCGGCGGAAACGCTCCGGCAGCGCCGCCAATGACGATGTTCTGCGGCGTGCGGCGCTTCAGCCAGATGGTGTAGACGAAGACGTAAAAACCGATCGAGAGCGCGAGCAGGGTGGCGGCCGCCCAGTTCACCCCGAGCGCCATGACGGTCACGGAGCCAACGGCGAGCACGCTGCCAAAACCGAGCGCCTGGCCCGGCTCCATGCGGCCCGCAGGCAGCGGACGATCCGCGGTGCGGGACATCCGGGCGTCGAGATCGCGCTCGTACCACATGTTGATCGCACCCGACGCACCGGCGCCGATGGCGATGCACAGCACCGCGATGACGGCAATCACCGGATGGATCGATCCCGGCGCCAGCAACAGCCCGACCAGTCCGCTGTAGACCACGAGCGACATCACCCGCGGCTTCAGCAG
>JAJFFI010000018.1 GCA_021776755.1 Alphaproteobacteria bacterium
AGAAAAGCGTCATCAGGGTGAGCACCAGAAACACGGCGCAGCCCACAGCCGCCAGCCGCCGCACGGCCCGCGGTGTGAGCATCGAGAACGAGATCAGCACGGCCACCGCCATGGGCAGATACATCAATTGCAGGCGCGCGAAATGGAAGCTGTCGAGGGTGGCGCTGATGCGCCGGGCCGACGGCGGGCTTGCCGCCATCATCAGCAGCGCGCCGACGACGAGCAGCGCGATGAGGGCGGCCAGCATCCAGCGGTCGACGGTCTGCCACCAGCGGCCGACGAAGCTCGCGTCGCTCTGCTGGAACGTGGTGCCGTGTGCCTGGGCGGTTGTCATGACGCCGCCCTTTCCTCGTGTGCCGCCGCGAGGTCCCGGGCGAGCTTGCGGAACGTATCGCCGCGCTCGCCAAAATTCTTGAACTGGTCGAACGAGGCGCAGGCCGGCGACAGCAGCACCACGGCCCCGGCGTCGCCCTGGCTCTTGCTGTGCGCATGGGTCACCGCGGTGCCGAGCTGGCCCGAGAGTTCCGAAGGCACGCGGGTGCCGAGCCAGTTGGCCATCGGTTCGGCCGCCTCGCCGATCAGGAAGGCGTGGGCGACATTGCCGAGCCAGGGCTCGAGCGCCGCATAGCCGCCCTCCTTGGCGAGCCCGCCGGCGATCCAGAATATCCGTTCGTAGCTCGACAGCGCCCGGGCGGTCGCGTCCGTGTTGGTGGCCTTGGAGTCGTTGACCCAGCTGACACCGTCGATGGTCGCGACCAGCTCCTGACGGTGGGGGAGGCCGGGGAAGGTCCGGATCGCGGCGGCGACGGTGTCGGCGTCAACGCCGGCCGCGCGGCAGATCGCATAGGCCGAGGCCGCGTTCTGGTGATTGTGGCTGCCGGGCAGCGTGCGGATATCAGAAAGGTCCAAAATTTCGGCGCGCCCGCCGGTCGCGTCGATCAGGCAGCCGTCCTCGACCCCGACGCCACCCTCGGGGACACTCTCGCCGGAAACCCGGACGAGCCGGGCATCGCCTTTTTCGCGGGCATCCGCTTCCTTGCGGGCATCGGCGTCGTCGATACCCACCACAGCCGTGTCGCCCGCGCCCTGGCCCTTGAAGATATTCTGCTTGGCCTCGATGTAGCCCTTCAGCCCGCCGTGACGGTCGAGGTGATCGGCGCTGATGTTCAGGAAGGCTGCCACGTCGAACCGGATCGAGGACATGCGCTCGAGCTGATAGGACGAAAGCTCCAGCACGTAGATGCCGTCCTTGTCGAGCGGCCGCATGCCGAGCACCGGCGGGCCGAGATTGCCGCCGACCTCGATGTCCTTGCCGGCCGCTTCCAGGATATGGCCGACGAGTGCGGTCGTGGTCGATTTCCCGTTGGTGCCGGTGATGCCGATGTAGGTCGCGTCAGGCTGCGCCCGGCCGAGCAGTTCCACGTCGCAGATGATCTCGACATCCGCCGCGCGGGCGGCGTCAGCCACCGGATGCGGCTTGGGGAAGGTGTGCGGAATGCCCGGGCTGAGGACGAGGCAGGCGACGTCCTGCCAGTCGATCGCCAGCAGATCGGCAATCTCCGCGCCCTCCTTTTCAACGGCATCGCGGCTGTCGGCATTGTCATCCCACGCCATCACGCGCGCGCCGCTTTCCAGCAGCGAGCGCACCGTCGCGAGCCCGGCGATGCCGAGGCCCATGACGGCGACCTTGCGGTCCTTGAGGGAGGGGACGACGATCATGCGTGGGTCACCTCAGCTTCAGGGTTGCGAGGCCGGCGAGCGCCAGGATCGAGGCGATGATCCAGAACCGGATGACGACGGTCGATTCCGGCCAGCCCTTTTGCTCGAAATGATGATGCAGCGGCGCCATGCGGAAGACGCGCTTGCCGGTCAGCTTGAACGACAGCACCTGCACGATCACCGAAACCGTCTCCAGCACGAACAGCCCGCCGACGATGGCAAGGACGATCTCGTGTTTGGTGACGATCGAGACCGCACCGAGGGCCCCGCCGATGGCAAGCGAGCCGGTGTCGCCCATGAACACCATCGCGGGCGGCGCGTTGAACCAGAGGAAGCCCAGGGCCGCCCCCACCATTGCGCCGCAGAAGATCGCAAGTTCGCCCGCGCCGGGCACGAAGTGGAGCTGCAGGTACTGGGTGAAGACCGCGTTGCCGACAATGTAGGCGATCAGCGAGAACACGCCGGCCGCGATCATCGAAGGCACGATGGCGAGCCCGTCGAGGCCGTCGGTCAGGTTGACCGCATTCGAGGCGCCCACCATCACCAGGATGGCAAAGGGAATGAAGAACCAGCCGAGATCGAGCACCAGCGCCTTGGAGAAAGGCAGCACCAGGCCGTTGGCGATCTCGGGTTCGGTGATCGACTGGATCCACAGCACGGCGATGACGCCGACGACGGTCTGGAGCCCGAACTTCATGCGCGACGACATGCCGTCGGTCGAGCGCTCGGTCAGTTTCTTGTAGTCGTCGACGAAGCCGATCAGCCCGAAGCCTACGGTCACGATCAGCACGGCCCAGACATAGGCGTTGGTGATGTCGGCCCAGAGGATTGTCGAGATCGAAACCGCAAGCAGGATCAGCACGCCGCCCATCGTTGGCGTGCCCTTCTTGGTCAGGATGTGACCCATCGGGCCATCGTCGCGGATCGGCTGGCCTTCGCCCTGCTTGGACTTCAGCCAGCGGATCACCGACGGGCCGAGAACGAAACAGATCAGCAGTGCGGTGACGACCGCGGCCCCCGTCCGGAACGTGATGTACTGGAACAGCCGGAAGAATCCGTACTCATCGGCCAGCGGATAAAGAAAATAGTGCAGCATCGGGACAGGCTCCCCCCTAGTCGCCGTTCGGGGCAGCGGAAAGCTGTCCCTCGATTTCAATCAGGGCATCGATGATGAGCGCCATCCGGCTGCCCCACGATCCCTTTATCATCACCACGTCCCCGGGCCGGATTGCCTGGGTTACAATCGGCGCGAGAAGCTCGGAATTTTTGGCATGCGCACCGCGCCGCGACTCAGCGACACCGTCGTGCAGATGCTTCATCATCGGCCCGGACGTGAACACCAGATCGATGCCGTTGGCCTCGATTGCGCCGGCGAGTCCGCCATGCAGTTCGGCCGACTCGTCGCCAAGCTCCAGCATGTCGCCCAGTACGGCTATTTTACGGCCACCGTCGCGCGGTTCGGACGAAGCGAGCACGGTCAGGGCTGCGCGCACCGACACCGGGCTCGCGTTGTAGCTGTCGTCGATCATCTCGATCGTGCCGCCCGGGATCTTCACGCGCCGGCGCAGCCCGCGGCCCCGGGGCGGGGCGGCACTCGCCATCGCTTCGCCCGCCGCATCCAGATCGGCGCCGAGCGCCTGCACGGCCGCCATCACGGCAAGACTGTTCGTCACCCAGTGCGGCCCTGGAAGACCGACGGTGTAGGTAACTTCGCGGTCGCGCAGCACGGCTTCGAAGGTGCTGTGGTCCGAGAGCTGGCGCGCCTTGATCGCGCGGCAGAGCGCTTCCGGATGCATGCCGAAGCTCACCACGGTTTCCGCACCCGCCTGCCAGGCGGCGACGGCCAGCATCGGGACATAGGCATTATCGCGGTTCAGGATCGCGGAGCCGCCCTTGAGCCCCTCGAAGATCTCGGCCTTGGCCTCGGCGATGCTCGCGACCGAGTCGAAGAACGCCAGGTGCGCCGGCGCAATCGTGGTGATGACCGCGACATGGGGCAGGGCGAGGCGCGACAGCGGGCCGAGTTCGCCCGCGTGGTTCATGCCCATCTCAAGCACCGCATAGGCGGCGTCCGCCGGCATCCGGGCAAGCGTCAGCGGCAGGCCGACATGATTGTTCAGGTTGCCGGTCGTCTTGTGGGTCTTGCCCTGGCCCGACAGCACATGGGCCAGCGTTTCCTTCACGCCGGTCTTGCCGACGCTGCCCGTGATCGCGGCGATCCTGGCCGTGCTCCGCGCGCGGGCCGCGCGGGCAAGATCGTAAAGCCCCTCGAACGTGTCGGCGCAGGTCACCAGCGGCGCATCGTCTCCGAGATCTTCGGGACGTGCCGACACGAGCGCACCGGCAGCCCCCGCCTCGATTGCGGACGCCACATATTTGTGGCCGTCGAAATTGTCGCCCTTGATGGCGATAAAGAGATCGCCCGGCTCGACCGTGCGGCTGTCGATGGAGACACCGGTCGCGGTCCAGTCAGGCGCAACACTCGCGGCGGTGCCGCTTGTCGCGGCCGCGATGTCGCTTGCTCTCCACAGCTGGTCACCTTTCGGCGGGGCGGTCATGGCGATGCCCTCTCAGCTGCGGTCAGAGCCGCTGAACGGGCGACGTCCGCGTCATCAAATGGCAGCACCTTGTCGCCCACAGTCTGTCCCTGTTCGTGGCCCTTGCCGGCGATGACGAACACGTCGCCGTCGCCCAGCATGGCAATCCCCGCGGCTATCGCCTCGGCCCGGTCGCCGATTTCGGTGGCGTCGGGGCAGGCGGCGAGAATGGCGGCGCGGATCATGGCCGGCGTCTCGCTGCGCGGGTTGTCGTCGGTCACGATTGCGATATCCGAAAGGTTGCCCGCAACCTCGCCCATCATTGCGCGCTTGCCCGGGTCCCGGTCGCCGCCCGCGCCGAAGGCGACGATCAGCTTGCCCGAGACATGCGGGCGGATCGCGCGCAGCACGGTCGAGAGTGCGTCCGGTGTGTGCGCGTAATCGACATAGATCGCGCCGCCCTTCGGCCCGTTGGCCACGTGTTCCATCCGGCCGCGCGCGCCCTCGAGCGCCTCAAGGGCCGCGGCAGCCGTGTCCGGATCGGCGCCACCGGCAACGGCCAGTCCGAGCGCGCAGAGCGCGTTCATCGCCTGGAAAGCACCGGCAAGCGGCAGATGCACGCTATGTTGCGTGTCGGCCATCGTGAATGTGAGGTCGATGCCGGCGACGGTCGGTTTCGCTTCATCGAGCCGGATGCCGGAGGCGGGCGCGCTCGTGCCATAGGGCACGACATCGATGCCGCGCGCGGCACAGATATCGGCAAGCCGCTCGAATTCTGCGGTGTCGGCATTCAGCACCGCCGTGCCGTCGGCGCGCATCAGGCGCGAAAAGAGCTCGGCCTTGGCGGCCAGATACGCCTCCATCGTCTCGTGATAGTCGAGATGGTCGCGCGAGAGATTGGTGAAGGCGCCCGCCGACACTTCGACGCCATCGAGCCGGTGCTGCTCGAGCCCGTGGCT
>JAJFFI010000171.1 GCA_021776755.1 Alphaproteobacteria bacterium
GCGTTCCTCGGCCTTGACCGGGGCAGGCGCCGGCTTCTTGTCCTTTTCCGCTTTTTCCGCCGCCTCAGCCTTACGGGCCGCTTCCGCTTTTCGCCTGGCCTCGGCCTCGGCTTCCCGCGCTGCCCTTTCCTTGGCGCGCGCTTCTTCGGCAGCTTGCTTGGCCGCAGCGTCTTTCTCAGCCGCGCCCTTTTCGACCTTCTTGCGAGCTTCTTCCAGCCGCTTGCGTTCCGCCTCGAGGCGTTTCTGTTCGGCTTCCGCCTTGCGCACGGCTTCGGAAAGCCGCTCCTGATCGGTTTTCTGAGATTCCCCGGCGGCGCCAGCGGCGGCTGTGTTACCGCCGCTTGCCGCCGACCGGTTCGCGGTTTCCGGAGGTGTGTCCGACCCACTCCCCAGCCACGCCGCGATCCCGACACTGACGAGCAACAGGGCCGCCCCGCCGGCAACGGCGGCCATGGGAATCCGCGCAAAGAGCCCCGATCCTGCCCCGCCCGCGGTCGGCCCGGCTGCGGCTGCGGCAGCCGCCGCTGCGGCAGGTTCGGCGGCGGGTGTCATCGCAATTGGCACGGCCTCGGCCTTCTTCTTCCGGGCGCCGCCCTTCAGCAGCATGGCCTCGAAGTCATCGACCGACTGTGGCCGATCCGCCGCCTTGACCGACAGCCCGCCGTCAATCGCCTGCAAAACCTTCTTCTTGTATCGCCCCTGTGCCGCCTTGATGGCCGGCACCAGCTTGTCGTCGTCGATGCGGGCGGCCGCCTCGACCGGGTCCTGGCCGGTCGCGATCCGGTACATCACGGCGGCAATCGCATAGATGTCCGTCCAAGGCCCTTGGTCGCCGCTGCTGAAATACTGTTCGAACGGCGCATAACCCGGCGTCAGCACGGCGGTGAGCGTTTTCGAACGGTTCGAGAGCGCCTGGCGCGCAGCGCCGAAGTCGATCAGCATCGGCGAACCGTTCTCGCGGATATAGATGTTCTCGGGCTTGATGTCGCGGTGGAGGATGCCGGTTTTGTGCACCTCGGACAGTCCGTCGAGCAGCGGCGTCACCAGCGCCAGCATTTCGGCTTCCGGCAGCGTATGCCGTTCGCGCAGGATCGCCCCGAGCTGGCGGCCTTCTTCGTAGTCCATGACCAGGTAGGCCGTGCCGTTGGCCCGGAAGAAGCGGTGCACGGCGACGATGTTCGGATGCCGGAACTGGGCGAGCGTGCGCGCCTCGTCGAGGAACCGCTCGAGCCCGTACTCGTAATCGTCTTCAAATGCCGAGGAGCGCGGCGTCACCGAGTACCCGCCCTCGCGCACCACGAGATCGGTCGGGAAGTACTCCTTGATGGCAACGTCTTTGCCGAGGTTTACGTCGGTGGCGCGGTAGGTAACCCCGAACCCGCCGTGCCCGAGCACGCCATGGAACTCGTACTCATCAATTCGGCAGCCCTTCGGCAGGGCGTGGCGAATATCATCCATTTCAAAACACAACCCGTTACTGTGACAAAATCACCCCGCACGAATATAGGGTGCAAAGCCGGTTTTTCATAGTTCCTGAAGCGCCGGTCGCGCTCTCCCGGTTGCCCCGGCGCGATCCATCGGGATAGGCTCCCATTTGCGTTCCCGCCCGGAGTCCCTCGCATGCACTGCAAAACCGGTCTCGCCGCCGCTGCCATTTCCCTGCTGGCCCTTGCCGGCTGCGCGACCCCGCCGCCCGGCGGGACCTCCGCGCCGCCGAAGCAGACCGCGGGGGCGATCACGCTGCCCGCTGACCCGCTGACCGTGCTCAACAAACGGTTTCAGGCCGAATATGCCGCCGCCCGCGCGGCGGTCATCGACGAGACCTCGCCGGTGATCGTGGTGGCCTTCGACGAACTCATCCTGCTGCGGAATGGCACCCGCACGGTCGAAAAGTTCACGCCGCCGGTCTATCACCAGGTGAAGGCGATCAGCCATGTGCCGCTCGCGCTCTATGTCATGCTGCAGCCGACGCTGGGGCAGCCGCTCGCGCCGGACAAGATCGCCGATCTCAAGAGCTACCGCGCGCTGCTGGCAACGGCGGTGGCGAGCCTGCCCGGTCGCGGGCTCCCGCGCGATGCGCTCGGGCTGCACCAGGCGATGGGCAACCGCTCGCTCGGCTTCATCGACAAGGCGCTTGGCGCGGGCTCGGTCGACCGGGGCGACTTCCGGCGCTACGTCGAGTGGATCTCCCCGCGCACGTTGAAGAGCGCCAACTTCGCGACCGTTGCCCAGCTCGAGAGCCTGCATGCGCTCATGGGCCGCTGGCGGTCGGAGCTCTCGCCCGCCGAGTGGAAGGCGCTCCATGTCGTCGTGCTCGGCTCGCGCCAGCCGCGGCAGGGCAACCTGCAATACGCCTATTTCCGGAAACTGATGGGGCGGCGCGCCGGGAACAGGCGGCTGTTCTATGCCGAGGGCGTGTTCACCGAGAAGGGTGCCCGCACGCTGCTCGGCACCATCCTGATCGACCGGGACGCGGCGATCGCGTTCTTCCGCAACCCCAAACGCCTCGAGCGCGATCTGCTGGCGGATGCCGCCGCCCGCTGGATCCGGCAGAACATGTAGCGCCGGTAGGCCGGGCCCGGAGTTGCCAAGAATGCTGAGCACCGGAAATAAATCGTGCAATTCCAGATACTTCCGTTAACGCAGGTAAATGTGTGCCGGCCTCTGCCCCTCCATACTCCATCACCAATTGAAACCCAGACACGGAGGCCACAGACATGAATTGGGACATCGCAAAAGGTAACTGGAAGCAGTTCAAGGGCAAGGTTCAGGAAGAGTGGGGCGAGCTCACCGACGACGACCTCGACCAGATCGAAGGCGAGCGCAAGCAGCTCGTCGGCAAGGTCCAGGAGCGCTACGGCGTTGCCAAGGACGAGGCCGAGAAGAAGGTCGAGGAGTGGGAGCGCCGCGCCGACAAGGCGGCCTGATCCCCAAACCCTGACGACTTGAGTATGAGAGGCGCCGGACCTGGTCTGGCGCCTCTTTTTCTTTGCGCTAGCCGCCCCGCACCATCGCGCGGCCGATGATGAGTTGCTGGATCTGCGTCGTGCCTTCGTAGATGCGGAACAGGCGCACGTCGCGGAAGAACCGCTCGACGCCGTAGTCGGCCATGTAGCCCGCGCCACCGAAAATCTGCACGCCCCGGTCCGCGACCCGGCCGACCATTTCGGTTGCGAACAGTTTGCAGCAGGACGCTTCGACCGTGACATCCTCGCCGGCATCCCGCCGCCGCGCCGCGTCCACCACCATGCAGCGCGCCGCGTAGGCTTCCGTGCGGCTGTCGGCGAGCATCGCCTGGATCAGCTGGAACTCGCCGATCGGCTTGCCGAACTGCTGGCGCTCGCGGGCGTAGTCCACCGCCATGCCGATGATGCGCTCGGCAGCGCCCACCGAGACCGCCGCAATGTGGATGCGCCCGCGGTCGAGCGTCGCCATCGCGGTGCGGAAGCCTTCGCCCTCGACCCCGCCCAGCAAGGCGTCTGCCGGCACCCGGCAGTCTTCGAGGATCACGTCGGCCGTGTGGGCACCCTGCTGGCCCATCTTGCGGTCCTTGGGCCCGACGGTCAGGCCCGGCGCATCCGCCTCGACCAGGAAAGCCGACACCCCGCCGGCCCCCGTGCTCTCCGGATCGGTCCGTGCGAAGACCGTGAACAGGCCCGCTTGCGGCGCGTTGGTGATATAGCGCTTGGTGCCGTTCAGCACCCATTGTGCATCCGGGCCGTTTCCGTCCATCTTTGCTTTGGTCTTGAGCGACGCCGCGTCCGATCCCGCGCCGGGCTCGGTCAGCGCGAACGAGCTGATCACCTCACCGGAGGCCAGCATCGGCAGATATTTCGCCTTCTGCGCCTCGGTGCCGCCGTTGATGATGCCGAACGCGCCGATGCCGTTGTTGGTCCCGATCACCGAGCGGAACGCCGGCGATGTCCGCCCCAGGATAAAGGCCGCCTGCACCTCCTCGCTCATGGTCAGCCCGAGTCCGCCGTAGTCCTCGGGGATCGTCATCCCGAACAGCCCGAGCTCGCGCATCTGCGTCTTGATGCCCTCGGGCACGAGGTCGGTCTCGGCCACCTCCGCCTCGCGCGGGATCAGTTCCTCGCGCACAAAGCGGTCGAGGGTGTCGAGCAGCTGGTTCAGGGTTTCGGGGTCGAGGGGCATGCCGGGTCTCCGCAAATCGAACCGGCGGAGCCTACGTTGCGTGCCGGCAAAGAAAAAGCCCGGCGGGGGTGCCGCCGGGCTTTCGGAAACTGGTGGAGCCGGCCCCCCGGCGCAGCCGGGCAAAGAAAAAGCCCGGCAGGCGCCAACCTGACCGGGCTTTTCAGGAAATGGTGGAGCCGGACGGAATCGAACCGACGACCTCTACAATGCCATTGTAGCGCTCTCCCAACTGAGCTACGGCCCC
>JAJFFI010000172.1 GCA_021776755.1 Alphaproteobacteria bacterium
CGGGCACGCCGGATGATGCTTAGCCGGCTTCTGCTTGCCCCCGTCTGCGCGATCCTGCTCGCCGGCTGCGCGCCCGGAAACTATCCCTCAGGCCCCGACACGCAGGCGCCCACCTTCGCGACACCGTTCTTCGTCGCCCGCGACGGCATGAAGCTGCCCTACCGCACCTGGCAGCCCAAGGGCGCACCAAGTGCCGTGATCGTCGGCCTCCACGGCTTCAACGACCACTCCCGCACGTTCAGCCGCGCGGCACCCTTCTGGGCGAAACAGGGTCTCTCGGTTTACGCCTATGACCAGCGCGGCTTCGGCGGCACGATCCCGGCGGGCCGCTGGTCCGGGCATCGGCGGATGGCGCTCGACCTCAAGGACTTCACCGACAAAGTCCGCGCCACCCACCCCGGCGCGCCGCTTTATCTGGTCGGCGTCAGCATGGGGGGTGCCGTGGTGATGCATGCGCTGACCGGCCCCGAGCCGCCGCGCATCGACGGCTCCGTTCTCGTGGCCCCCGCCGTCTGGGCCCGGAATACGATGCCGACGGCCTATGCGGCCACGCTTTGGGCGGCGTCCCGTTCGGTGCCGTGGCTCGAACTCTCTCCGCAGAGTCTCAACCGGGTGCCGTCGGACAATATCGAGATGCTGCGCGAGCTTGGCCGCGACCCGCGCATCATCAAGCGCACCCGGGTCGATGCGATCTGGGGGCTCGTCAACCTGATGGACGCGTCCTATGGCGCGGCACTGCAACTGCCGGGCCCAATGCTGGTGCTCTATGGCGAGAAGGACGAGATCGTCCCGCCGGGACCGATCCTCGATGTGCTGCAGCGCATCCCGGCCGCCAACCGCCGCCTCGCGCTCTACCCCAAGGGCTACCACATGCTGATGCGCGACCTGCAGGCCGAAACCGTCTGGCGCGACGTCGCCGCCTGGATCGCGGACCGCGACGCGCCGCTGCCGTCGGGTGCTGACAAGGACGCGGCGGCGCGGCTCAGGCGGCGATCAAATTGAGTTTCCCAGCCGTTCCGTAGACTGTTCTACTAGTCGCAATATCTTTTAGCGCATTGCCGAAGCCACTTTTTGCATTTTTTGCCGCCTTCTCTTGATTGTCAGCTAAGGCTTCCAACGCCCGCATTCAGCATACCCGCCGTTGCAAGCAGTCCACTTGTATTTACCGGTCGCGCTACAGGTCCAAAATCCAGAATTTTTTCGACCTGGCCGAAAGCTCGAGTCAGACCCACAACTCCAACGGCCATTTGTCTTTTGGAGACAAGCTCTAATGTAAACTGTCTGGTTGCAGTTGTTCTTAAAGATGACCTGCATACTCCTTGCGTTGCCGCATTGCTGGCCCCTTACTGTGGTCTTAGACACGCAGTGTTTCGCCGATGCGGCGTGACCCTCGTCAATCATGCCCAGCGAAAAAGAAACCGCTGCGACACCGGCAACCAAGATATGTAGTCTCATGATGCTCATTTCTGCCCCCCATTCTTTATGGAAACCATCGCCTATACCATTACAACCCAAAATTACTATTACAACTCAAAATTTTTTCCACATACTTTCTATTAATTTGTGCATATAGAATTGGACGATGTTGAGCGGCGATATTTTGTGCGACCGATATACTCGGGGCCTGTTCGAGCTTCTGGAAGAATCGATACGCGCCTTAATCTAGGCCCTTTGCACCCCGGCATCATCTCGCGTAATGTGCGCGCGATTTCGCTCTAGGCGGATCACCCTGCACCCGTAGCTCAGCTGGATAGAGCGCTGCCCTCCGAAGGCAGAGGTCAGAGGTTCGAATCCTCTCGGGTGCGCCACTTTCTCTTGCTTCTGCGACGGCCAAATGCGCCGCGCGCCGCGACGCCTCATATCCATGACAGCCTCACAAGACACCGCTCATACCCTGCAGGAGATCGCGGACGCCCTCGGCGCGTCGGTCGTGGGCGATGGCGCGCACAAGGTCACGCGGATCGTGCACCCGCTGCAGGCCGAGGGTCCGGAAGATCTGATCTTCCTGCTCGACGCCAACGCCGCCCCGATTCTGGAGAGCACCCCTGCCGGCGGTGCGGTGGTGCCCGAGGGTCTCGACGGCACACTCGCGGGCGGGTTGATCCCGGTGCCCGACACCCGCTGGGCACTCGCAACGCTGCTGGATATTTTCAATAAACCCGTCCATGCGCCCGCGGGCGTGCATCCCTCGGCGGCCGTCGACGCCACCGCGACACTGGGCGAAGGCGTGTCGGTGGGCCCGCTCGCCAGCATCGGGCCGGGCGCCGTCATCGGCGCGAACACCACTCTTCAAAATCATGTGTCGGTCGGCGCGGACGCGCGGGTCGGCGCGAACTGCCTCCTGCATGCCGGCGTACGGGTCGGCGAGCGCGTGGCGATGGGAGACCGCTGCATCATCCAGGCGGGCGCGGTCATCGGCGCCGACGGCTTTTCCCATGTGACGCCCGGCCGGGGCAGTTGGGAAGAGGCCAAGACGGTGATGCACGAGGTCACGATCCAGAACACCGAGATCCGCCGCATCAACTCGATCGGCACCGTGATCCTCGGCGATGACGTCGAGATCGGCGCCAACAGCTGCATCGACCGCGCCAATCTCGGCGCCACCATGATCGGCAACAACACCCGCATCGACAACCTGGTTCAGGTCGCCCACAACACGCGGATCGGCGAGAACTGCCTGATCTCGGGCCAGGTCGGCATTTCCGGCAGCGTCGTGATCGGCGACCGGGTCGTGATCGCCGGCGGCAGCGGCATCGCGGATCACACGAAAATCGGCGACGACGCCGTGATCGCGGCCGGCAGCGGTGTCTGGAAAGACGTGCCGCCGCGCCATATCATTGCCGGGTTCCCGGCATTCAAGAAGGCTGATACGGCCGTGCGCGAGATGAACATTGCCCGGATCGGGCGGCTGTTGAAGGACCTTGAGTCGGTCAAGAAACGCCTCGCCGCGATCGAACGCAAAAACGGCGGAACCGACAGTTGAATGCATTGCCGGAACCGGGCGCTTGCAGGGCTGGACAACACGGTCCAAGACAGCAATAAACCCACCGGCGGGAACTATCGTGATCGGGGCTCTGGCAAGACGCCAGTATGAGGATCAGACAAGAGGCAAGGCATGGCCGAATCGGATATCGAAAAGCGGGTCAAGGAAATCATCGCGACGGAGATCAACGCCGATCCCTCGCAGATCAAGCGCGAATCCACCCTGGAAGATGCGCAGATCGAATCGATCGATCTCGTGCAGATCATGTTCGCCATTGAGGAAGAGTTCGACATCTACCTCGCCGACGAAGACATCGGCTTCGACGTCGAGAACGTCGGTGTCGTGATCGATGCGGTCGAGCGCCTCGCTGCCAAGAAGAACGATGACGCCGGCGGCAGCTGACCCGCCGATCCCAGATCAGAACCGAAGTTTCCCTCCGTGCCGCTGACCCGGCCGGCACAACTTTCATTGACCAGAGCTGCTGAAACCATGAAACGAGTCGTCGTCACCGGACTGGGCTGCATGTCGCCGATTGGCAATACGGCCGGGGAGACATGGTCGGCCGCGAAAGACGGCGTCTGTGGCATCGGCAGCGTGCGCGACGAGTGGGCGGCGCAGCTCAACCGCACCCAGGCCGCCCTGCTCAAGGGCTATGCCTCGGAAGATCATTTCGAGAAGCGCGAGACCGACATTATCGACCGCTTCGCGCAGATCGCGTTGATCGCCGCAAAAGAAGCGCTGACCGACAGCGGGATCGAGATCGACGAGGAAACCGGCTACCGCACCTCCTGCATCCTCGGCACCGGCCTCGGCGGTGTCGAGACCATGGACGAGGGCTTCGCGCGCCTCTATGGCGACGGGCCCAAGCGCGTACACCCGTTCACCGTCCCGAAGATGATGATGAACGCCGCACCCAGCCACATCAGCATGCGAAACAATATCCGCGGGCCGGCGTACTCGATCGCCTCGGCCTGTTCGTCGTCGAATCACGCCATCGGCACGTCGCTCAACATGGTGCGCGGCGGACAGTGCGACATCGCGATCACCGGCGGCAGCGAATGCGTCATCACTCTCGGCGGCATGAAGGCCTGGGAGGCGCTTCGCGTCATGGCGCCCGACACCTGCCGGCCGTTCTCGAAGGACCGCAAGGGCATGATCCTCGGCGAGGGCGCTGGCATCATCGTGCTTGAGGAGTACGAACACGCGAAGGCCCGCGGCGCGAAGATCTATGCCGAAATGGCAGGCTTCGGCATGAGCTCGGACGCGGGCGACCTGGTCATGCCATCGGCCAAGCACGCTTCGCGGGCCATGACGGCGGCGCTCAAGGACGGCGGGCTCGATCCCTCCGACGTCGACTACGTCAATGCCCACGGCACCGCGACGCTCGCCAACGACATCAGCGAGACCCGGGCGCTCCGCATGGCCTTTGGCGATGATGCCGACAAGCTCGCGGTCTCTTCATCGAAATCGATGCTCGGGCACGCCCTGGGCGCGGCCGGTGCCCTCGAGATGGTGCTCACGGTGCTGTCGATCCACGACGGCGTGGTGACGCCGACCGTCAATTTTAATGAACTCGACCCCGAGTGCGATCTCGACTATGTGCCGAACGAGGCGCGCGACATGAAGATCCGGGCCGCGATGTCGAACTCCTTCGCTTTCGGCGGGTTGAACGCGGTGCTCACGGTCAAACAGGCCCCCTGACCCAGGATGCACTCAAGGCCGGGCCGGTGCTTCCGGCGCGCACGGCCCGCACGCCTCTCGCGAATGTAAATTGACTCCCTCCCGCGCCTGTGGTGACACGACCCGGTGATGACGTCCACCACGCCTCCCGCCCCTGAAACATTCCGGATCGAGCCGCGCACCGCGCGGCGGCTGGTCTGGGCGTTCTGGCTTGTGGCCGCGGCCCTGCTGATCCTGAAGATCGCCATCATCGCCCATCTCGACCTGTTCTGGGACGAGGCCTACTACTGGCAGGCTTCCGAGCGGCTTGCGATCGGGTATGCCGACAAGCCGTTCATGAATGCGCTGTTGATCCACATCGGGACAACCCTCTTCGGCGACACATTCTTCGGCGTCCGGATCATTCATATGCTGTTCGGGCTCCTGCTGCCGGTCGGGATCTACTGGTTGGGCCAGCCGGTTGTGGGGCACCGGGATGCGCTCTATGCCGCCGCGTTCTCCCTCATCGTGCCGATCGGCGCCTTGCAGGGCCTGCAGGCGCAGCCCGAGATCGTCCTCGCGGTTTATGCGATCTTCGCGCTCGGCGCCTTCGAACGCGCAAGCCGGACCGAGGGCGCCGGCCAGGCAGGCGAGACCGGCGGGCAGACCAAATGGTGGCTGCTCTTCGGCCTGCTCTGCGCCCTCGGCGCCGCGACTCACTACCGCTTCGCGCCGTTCATTCTCGGCATCTTCCTGTACATGATCCTGACCCGGGTCGGCCGGGCCCAGTGGGGACGGCACGGGTTCTGGCTCGCGGTCCTGGTCGGGCTGCCGGGGCTCGTTCCGCTGATCTGGTTCAATCTCGAGACCGATTTCGCGTCATTCCGGTACCAGGTCGTCGACCGCAATCCGTGGACCTTCCACTGGATCGCGCTGGTCAGATACTGGGTCGGCCAGATCCTCGCCCTGAATCCGCTGCTGTTCGCCGCCTATGTCGCCGCCACGGTGCTGGCGATCCGGCGCTGGCGCGAAGGGAACGACCGCGCGGCCCTCCTCGCAGCCGTCACGATCGCCTATATCGGTGGCTATTACCTGCTGACGCCCTGGACCGACCAGAAGCATTTCGCGGTCCACTGGCCAGGCATCGGTTATGCCCCGCTGACCCTGTTCCTGCCCGAGATCCTCCGCGATGTCTGGCGGATGGGCCGGACCGTCTGGCAGAAACGGATCGCCCGGGGGCTCGTGATCGGTGTCCCGCTTTCGGGCGCGGCCATGTCGCTCGGAGTGCTGATTTTTCTCGCAGCCAACATCTGGCCCCAGGCCCTGATGCCGGCCGTGCTCGACCGGGTGAGCCGGCTGCCCGTGCAAGGCTGGTCGGCGCTGGCACGGGAAACCGAGTCGCATTTCAGCGCGCTCGAGGCTGAGGCGAAGAAACGTGGCCTTCCCGCGCCGGTGCTGGTTGCGCCCGACTATATCGTCGGCTCCGAACTGTCGTTCGGCCTCGCCCGGCGGCCCGGTGCGCCCCGGGTTTCCGCCTATACGCTGGACCATCCGAACAACGTCAGGGACGGGCTCGAATTCCAGTATGAGATTTGGAAGCTCGACCAGGCATCACTGGTGGCGCTTCACGCCGGGAAGCCGGCCCTCGTGCTTTATGAAGTGCCGCATTACGAATTCCACGAACCATTGCGTTTCGTGAAGCGGCGGCTTCTGTGCAACGTCATCCGCGATGCCGAGCCGGTGGGCGAATGGGTGTCCCGGGGTGGGCGCCGGCACTACCAGTTCTTTCGCGGTTTCGTCCGGGATGCCGCCGACCCGAGCTCGGCGACGAACAGCCTGCCGCCGGCCCCGATCGATTGCGGTGTGATGCCGGCCGCCTATATCGCACAACCCAAGCAGGGCGGCACGGTTCGCGGTCAGATCGCATCCGTCTTCGGCTGGGTGCGCGAGGCCGAATCGAAGGTTGTTTCAGTGGCGGCAGTGCTCGACGGCAAGGTGATTGGCGAAATCGCGCCCGCGGGGGACGTGATCTCCTCGCTCCGCCACATGACGCCATACGCCGAGCCGGACGTCACCTATCAGAGCTTCGGGCTGCCGTGGAACCCGTCAATCCATTCGCCGGGCCGCCACGTGATGCATCTGGCGATCCGTTATGCCGACGGGACCGAGCGGATCACCGAGAAGCGCGTCTTCTACATTCCCGGTTTCTGAGATCCTTTCGCTGGGTTCGGGCAAAAAAAAGACCGGGCATCACGCCCGGTCCTTGTTTCGGTTGTTCGGATTCCAGGAACTCAGCCGCCTTAGCTGGGACCGTCGGCGCCCGGCTCAAGGCGCTGCCGGGCTTCGGCTTCCTTCGCCCGCTGCTCGGCGATCACCACTGAATCGGTCTTGAAGAAATACTTGCCCGCCTTCAGCAGCTTGCCAGGATCGGTCGGCACGCCGTTCACCAACACCTCGTAGTGCAAGTGCGGGCCAGTGCTGCGCCCGGTCGAGCCCATTTTCGCGATCTCCTCGCGGAAGATGACCTGGTCACCCTTCTCGACAAGGAGTTTGTCGAGGTGCCCATAACGCGTCCGGACGCCGAAGCCGTGATCGATCTCGATCATACGGCCGTAGAGACCGTTCCAGCCGGCGAACACCACCTCACCCGGGCCGGGCGAGAAAATCGGGGTGCCGGTCTTGTTGGCGAGATCGAGGCCGCGGTGACGGCCGACGCGCTTGTAGAACGGGTCGCTCCGCGGGCCGAAGGTGCTGGTCATGCGATAATGGTCGACCGGCGAGGCAAGCGGCAGCGCCTTGAGCAGGTCGCGCATGCGCTGCTGCTGCACCATGCGCTGCTCAAGGTCCTCTGCCTTGATCTGCAGGGGCGCGATCTTGGCACGCTGGCTCGCGGCGACGAACGGGCCGCCGCGGCCGAACCCGCTGGCCGAAATGCT
>JAJFFI010000173.1 GCA_021776755.1 Alphaproteobacteria bacterium
CTCGAAGGAAACCGCGCCCTGGTTGGCACCCCTCCGCACACGCATGGACAAGGTCGCGAAGGAAAACAGCATCGATCTCGCAGCGCTCCGGAAGACCGTCCCCGTTGCCAAGGGCCCGCCGGTGAAGGGGCCGACGCAGAAGGATATCGCGGCCGCAGGGTCGATGCCGCCGGAGCAGCGCGCGGCGATGATCCGGAGCATGGTCGATGGCCTCGAGGCGCGGTTGAAAGCCGCCCCGGACGACTGGCAAGGCTGGGTGCGGCTTGGCCGTTCGCGCCGGGTATTAAAGGAATTCGCCAAAGCCGAGGAAGCGTTCGGCAAGGCCGCCGCCCTGCAGCCCGAAAACGTCGCCGTGCTTGTCGACCACGGCCAAGCGATGCTGGAGGCCAACCCGCCCAAGGCCGGGGAGGCCTTCGCGCCGGAGTTCGTCGCGCTGATGCAACGGATCGAAAAGCTCGCGCCGGAGAACGCGGTGGCGCTCTGGTTCCTCGGCCTCGAGGCGCGCCAGCAGGGCGAGACCGAGACCGCGCGGCGCTACTGGACCAAGCTCCTGCCGTTGCTGCCCGAGGACGCCCCGCAGCGGAAACAACTGGAAGCGCAGCTCAAGGCTCTGCCATGATGCACGATACCGGACGGGGAGCAGTTCATGGCGCAGCCTGAAACCAAAACCGTGACGCTGATCGGCGCGCCGACAGACGTGGGCGCGGGCGCGCGTGGGGGCTCGATGGGGCCGGAGGCGCTGCGGGTCGCGGGTATCGCCCGGGCGATCTCGCGGCTCGGGTTCACGGTGCAGGATGCCGGCGATGTGGCAGGCCCGCCCAACCCGGAAGAAGAGCCCCGGGACGGCTATCGCAATTTCGACGAAGTGTTGGCCTGGTGCACCGGACTGCGGGACGCGGTCTATGATGCGCTTTCGGCGGAGACCATGCCGCTGACGATGGGCGGAGACCACTGCCTCGCGATCGGCTCGGTCGCGGGTGTCGCGCGCTGGTGCGCCGAGCACGACGTGCCGCTCTCGGTAATCTGGCTCGACGCGCATGCCGACTTCAACGGGCCCGAGACCACGCCGTCAGGCAACATCCACGGCATGCCGGCGGCCTTTCTCTGCGGCATGGGCGAGCCGCGGCTGGCCGGCATCGGGCCCGCCGTCCCGATCCTCGACCCCGCGCGGCTGGTGCAGATCGGCATCCGTTCGGTCGATGCCCTCGAAAAACTGCGGCTGAACGACCACGCGGTTGAAGTCTTCGACATGCGCCGGATCGACGAAATGGGCATGCGCGATGTCATGAACCGCGCCCTCGAAATCGCCGGACGGGACGGCGGCCATGTGCACGTCACCTTCGACGTCGATTTCCTCGACCCCTCGATCGCACCGGGGGTCGCCACCACGGTTCCGGGCGGGCCGACCTACCGCGAAGCGCAGCTTTGCATGGAGATGATCCACGACGCCGGCCTGATGGGCTCGCTCGATGTCTTCGAGCTCAATCCCGCCTACGATATCCAGAACCAGACGGCCGCGATCGCGGTGGAGCTGGTCGAGAGCCTGTTCGGGCAGCAGACGCTCGCGCGCAAGGGCGACGACCGACGCTACCTGAAGTAACGCGTTTGGTGTGGCGCCACGGGGTTCCCCGCGATAGGCTTGCCGGACAAAAGGGGACAGGCGCATGACTGAGGCACTGGTCGTCAAGGACCTGCACAAGAGTTTCGGAGATCTTGAGGTGCTCCGCGGCATTTCGTTCGAGGCCAACAAGGGCGATGTAATCGCGATGCTGGGCTCGAGCGGATCGGGCAAGAGCACCTGTCTTCGCTGCATCAACCTGCTTGAAACGCCGGACTCGGGCGACGTGATCGTCAGCGGCGAGAAGATCGAGATGAAGACCGGACGTGGCGGCAAGGCCGTGCCGGCAAGCCAGAAACAGGTCGACCGTATCCGCTCGCGCCTCGGCATGGTGTTCCAGGGCTTTAACCTCTGGTCGCACATGACGATCCTCCAAAACATCACCGAGGGCCCGGTGCATGTGCTCAAGCGCCCGAAGAAAGAGGCCGCCGAGCGCGCCCGTGAGTTGCTCGAAAAAGTCGGCATCCCCGATAAGGCGGACGCCTATCCCGGCCACTTGTCGGGCGGCCAGCAGCAGCGGGCGGCTATCGCCCGGGCGCTCGCGATGGACCCGCAGGTGATGCTGTTCGACGAGCCGACGTCGGCGCTCGATCCGGAGCTCGTCGGTGAGGTGCTGACCGTCATGCGGGCGCTTGCCGAGGAAGGCCGCACGATGCTGGTCGTGACCCACGAGACGGGATTCGCCCGCGAGGTGGCGAGCGAGGTCATCTTCCTGCACCAGGGCAAGGTCGAGGAGATGGGGCCGCCCAAACAGGTCTTCGAGAACCCGAAATCAAAGCGGTGCCGCGAGTTTCTCTCGACTAAACTCTGAGCCGATTCCGCATCGGACCGGCGCTCCGGAAATCTACAACCATGTTCTTGACGGCTGACGCCGAAAAGCGTTCTGTTGCGCCCAACGCCGGGCGGGACGATCCAAGTTCCCGATCCGGCACCACCTTTTTTTGATCTCTGGAGGGAGTAGTACCGTGAAACGCAACACAATCATTTCGATTATTATGGCGTTCGGCTTCGCGGCCGGCGTTGCGGCCTGTGGCGACGACGCCAAGAAGTCCGAAGAGAAGATGGAAAAGAAGGAAGTGGCGACGGCCGGTGAAATCACCATCGCTACCGAAGGCGCCTATCCTCCGTTCAACACCAAGGACGCTGCGGGCGAGCTGGGCGGCTTCGACGTCGAGATCGCCAAGGCGCTCTGCGAGGAGATGAAGAAGACCTGCAAGATCGTCGCCCAGGACTGGGACGGCATCATTCCGGGTCTTGAGGCCAAGAAATACGACGCCATCGTGGCCTCGATGTCGATCACCGACGAGCGCAAGCAGAAGGTGGCCTTCACCAATCCCTACTACTCGAACTATCTGCAGTTCGTCGCCAAGAAGGACGCTTTTGCCGACACCGCGGCGCTCGAGGGCAAGACCATCGGCGCCCAGCGTTCGACCGTTGCCTCGAAGTGGCTCGAGGACAACATGGGCAGCAAGGCGACCGTGAAGCTCTACGACACGCAGACAGCGGCCTATGAAGACCTGAAGAACGGCCGTCTCGACGCGATCCTCTCCGACATCTATCCGGCCCATGACTGGCTGAAGGAGAACGGCGAGTACGCGTTCGTTGGCGAGAAGATCGACATCGACGACAAGATCGGCATTGCCGTCCGCAAGGACGACAAGGAACTCGTCAAGGCCTTCAACGACGCCCTCGAGGCGATCCGGAGCAACGGCAAGTACGAGGAAATCAACAAGAAGTACTTCCCGTTCGACATTTTCTGATCGAACGGTTGTCCGGAAACGGGGCGCCCTGCGGAAACGCGGGCACCCCTTTTTCGTGTGTGACGTTCCGCGCCATTTCCCGCTACACTGGCGACAGGAGGGACAGATGGCCGATCCGACCGGATTAGCGCTGCTGCAATGGGGCGACAGGGGCTGGGGCGACGATCTCGCTACAGGCGCACTGATCACCGTCGAGCTTGCGCTCGTATCATTGGCCATCGGGCTGGTGATTGGACTGCTCGCGGCGGGCGCCAAGTTGTCGCGCACCGCGGCCATCCGGTGGATCGCCGAGGGCTATACCAACCTCATACGCGGCGTTCCCGAATTCCTCGTCATTCTCGTCGTCTTCTTCGGCCTCGATCAGCTTGCAACCGGGGCCGCGTCCTCGATGGGCTTCCGCATCGATGGCATCAGCAAGTTCTGGGCCGGCGTCGCCGGGCTGTCGGTCATCTTCGGCGCTTACGCCTCCGAGGTGTTTCGCGGCGCCTATCTCGCGGTGCCCAACGGCCAGATCGAGGCCGGGTTCGCCAGCGGCATGTCCGCCGCCCGCGTCTTCTTCCGCATCCGGCTGCCGCAGATGTGGCGCTATGCCCTGCCCGGGCTCGGCAATCTCTGGATGGTGCTGCTGAAGGACACGTCGCTGGTGTCCGTGATCGCGCTCGACGAGTTGCTGCGCCAGGCCAAGATCGCCGGCGAGACGACCCGCGACCCGTTCCTGTTCTATATGGCGGCAGCCATCATCTATCTGGTGCTGACCATCATCTCGGATATCGGCCGCCAGCGGCTTGAAGCGCGCGCGAGCCGTGGCGTGCAAAGAGGTGCTGCATGATCGCGGACGCGCTGAAGAGTGTGTCGGAAGGCGTCTGCTCGGTGATCGGGCCGGTCACGCCCGACAATTTCGTGCAGTACTGCCCGCGCTTCATCGACGGCTTCTTCACCACGTTCGAGCTTCTCGCGATCGCGAGTGTGCTGGGCCTGATGGTCGCCGTGCCGATGGCGCTCGCGCGGGTGTCCGAAAACCGGCTGCTGTCGATTCCGGCCTACACCTATATCTACGTCTTCCGGGGCACGCCGCTCCTCGTCCAGCTTTTCCTGTTCTATTTCGGGCTCGCGCAGTTCGAGGCGGTCCAGAACAGTTTCATCTGGCCCGTCCTGCGCGACGGCTGGTGGGTCGCCGTGATCGTGCTAACCATCAACACGTCCGCCTATGTCGCGGAAATTCTCCGGGGCGGCATTCTCGGCGTGCCGAACGGCGAGGTCGAGGCGGCGCGGGCTTGCGGCATGCCGGCCTCGACCCGATACCGCCGCGTCATCCTGCCGCAAGCCTTCCGCATTGCCTGGCCTGCCTATGGCAACGAGGTAATCCTGCTGATGAAGGGCACGGCGCTCGCCAGCACCATCACGGTGCTCGATCTAATGGGACAGAGCCGGACGATTTTCTCGCGGAACTACGATCTGATGAATTTCGTCTACGCCGCAGTGCTGTATCTGATGCTGTCGGGCCTGCTCACCTGGAGCTTCCGGCTGTTCGAGAAGCGCCTCAACCGCCACACGGGACCGCGCAAGACCGAAGGGTCATCGAAGAAACCGGACACGGCTAAGGCCGGCGTTCCGGCCTGACTCCGGCGCAGCGGATCAGACCGCGATGCTCTTCTTCGGCAGGTGATCGTGGAAGGCGAGCCTGACGTCGGCCGGCTCCTCGAGGAACCGGAGGCCGAGCAACCCGGCCTCGCGCCAGGCGATCTCGGTCCGGAAATGCCCGAACTTTGGAAGCCGCAGCGTGGCGCGCGCCGGAATGACTTCCGGGTTCAGGATCTTCACCTTGACGCCACCGGCCGACACATTGAGCACGGCACATGCCGCCTGCTTGTCGCCCGCGACAATGCTCCCTTCCCAGAGAACCGACGTGCGGTGGTGGATGCGCCTGTTGACGACGGTCATCGTGAACAATCCTGAAATTGAAAGAAACCCGTAGGTTTTTTCCGTAGTCTCAGCTTACGGACCACTGCTTTCCAGATCGTTAACGACGGCACCCTGGACGGGTTTGGTCAGCCGGATACCAGATCGTAGGCAAGCTTCGCCGCCGCCGCATCCATGATCGCAATGCCCACCGAGTCGAAGATGACTGTCTCGCCTGTGGGGACCGACTTCGTGCCGGCGTAGATTTCGCCGATCTCGGCAAAGATTTCGCAGCCCGATCGCCGTACGTCCCCCGCCTGGTCGCGCGCGGCTTCGATCGACTCGACGATCACCGTGTGCGCCATGGCGGCATCATCGAGCTCGCGGCCGTCCTTCGTATTCCACCCGACCGAGGTGACAAACGCGCCGGCCTTGATCCAGGCCCCTTCAAGCACCGGCTCGATCGCCGACGTGGTGCAGGCGACGATGTCGGCCCCGCGTACGGCGTCTTCGGCGTTTTCGCAAAATGCGGCGCCTATTTCGGCCGCGGCCTCGCGGCCCCGTTCCCCGTTTCGTGCCCAAAGGCGGATTTCATCGAACGTCCGGACTTCGGCCAATGCCTCCGCATGCGCGCGGGCCTGCATGCCATTGCCGAGAATGGCCAGCACCGGCGTATCCGCAGGCGCGAGTTTCCGGGCCGCCGCGGCCGACCCGGCAGCCGTCCGCATTTCCGTGATGAGACGCCCGTCGAGCACAGCGAGCGGGCTGCCGTTGGCCTTGTCGAAGACGAGGATGACCGCCTGATGGGTCGGCAGCCCGAGGGCGCCGTTGTCATGGAACAGTGTCACGACCTTCACCGCCATCGCCTCGCCGACGGCGGGCATGGCGGCGATGATCGCGTTCTCGCCCGGGACCGGCACCATCTGGCGCACAGGCTGGGCCACCTCGCCCGCCGAGAACGCCGTCATCGCGGCTTCCATCGCGTCGATCAACGGCAACCATTCCAGTTTGGCCGCGATTTGCGACTCGCCGATGAACGGCAATGCTTCAAGACCCTGAGACGACATGACACCTCCTTCGCACCGGCCGGCCAATACTAGGGTCATTGCCGGCGGACCGCACCCGCGAAAATCTCCGCCGTTTCACCGCGCAAAAAGCGCATGGGCATCGGCCGCCAGTCCGGTATTCTGGACCCGGGACTCATGATCACGGTGTGGTGGCGATGGCGGCCGAACCGATCTCGCTTTGGGACACGACCGCACCTGAAGAAAAAGTCGCGGGCGACCTGCCTCCCGGGCTGGAGACCGACGTCGCAATCATCGGCGGCGGGTTCACCGGGCTGTCGGCCGCGTTGCACCTCGCGCGCCACGGTGTCGCTTGCCATGTGCTCGAAGCGGCGGAGATCGGTTTCGGTGGCTCCGGACGAAATGCCGGACTCGTCAACGCAGGGGTCTGGTTGCCGCCGCAGCATGTGCGCCGCGCGCTGGGCGAGGACCGGGGCATGGCGCTGATCGATCTGCTCGGCGAGGCGCCGTCGAAGGTGTTTGCGCTGATCGAGAAATACCAGATCCGCTGCGAAGCGACCCGGAGCGGGACGATCCACGCCGCCCACGCCCGTGCGGGCCTGCGCGATCTGGCCATCCGGCATGCCGAATGGCAACGCCTCGGCGCACCCGTCCGCCTGCTGACCGCCGGCGAGACCCGCGAGAAAACCGGGACCGATGCCTTTCATGGCGGGCTGCTCGATGAACGGGCCGGCACCATCAATCCGATGGGCTATGTGCGCGGCCTTGCGCGCGCGGCACAGGCGGAAGGGGCTGCGATCTCGACCGGCGTCCCCGTGCAGGGTTTCGAACGGGTGGAGGACAAGTGGCGCCTGAGGACCGGCGCCGGCGGCGTTCTGGCAAACCGCGTCATCATCGCCACCAATGCCTATGCCGACGCGCTCTGGCCGGGCCTGGACCGGACCTTCCGGAAATTGCACTACTTCCAGATCGCGACGGAGCCACTCGGCGACCGCGCCCGGCACATTCTTCCCGAGGGCCAGGGGCTCTGGACGACCGGGACGGTGATGATCTCGATGCGCCGGGAAGCCGGGGGACGGTTGCTGCTCGGCAGCATGGGCAAGGTCATCGGCGGCGGGAACGGGCTTTCGCGCGCCTGGGCCAAAAAGACGCTTCGCCGGTTCTTCCCGGCGCTTGGCGACGTCGGGTGGGAAGACGCCTGGCATGGACAGCTCGCCATGACCCCCGACCACCTGCCCCGCATCCACACCCCGGCACCGGGCATCTTTGTGCCGACCGGCTACAACGGCCGCGGCATCACGACCGGCACCGTATTCGGAGAAGCGCTGGCCGATCACCTTGCGGGCGGCCCGGAAGACGCGTTGCCGGTGCCGGTCACCCCGATGGCCCCCTCGGCGCTTAACCGCATTGCAGCCCCCGCCTACGAGGCGGCGCTCAAGTCCTACCGCTTCCTCGCGAGCCTGTAGCGGAAAGGATGCCCTGACCGCTCCGTTGCGAACGTAGCGCGGTCCGGTCCTTGCCTTCTGGCGCCTTAGGTGCGGGGCTTCAGATTCTCCGGATCGTAGAGCGGCTCGTAGCCCACACCCGCCACCTCGACGGGATAGGTCTGCCCGAAATACTCTACCTCGAACGTCTTGCCCTTCACCGCATGTTCCTGCGGCAGATAGCCGAGGGCGATGTTCTTGCCGACGGTCGGCCCGTAAGCGATCGAGGTCGTGAAGGACCACCGCCCCTCGGAATCGATCAGGGTCTTGCCCGTCTCCGGATCCATGATGGGCAGGATGCCGACCGGGTAACGCAGGATGCCGTTCGGGTCGGTGTTGTCCGTAATCACCAGGGTGCAGAGCGTGGCCGGCTGATGGTCGCGCGCGCGGTGCTCGAGATAGGCGGCCTTGCCGACGAAATCGGCGTCCTTGACCTTCGGGCGCGCGAGATCGGCCTCCAGCAGATTGTACTCGGTCAGCAGATCCGCGTTCTGGAGGCGCAGGCTCTTTTCCATCCGCC
>JAJFFI010000174.1 GCA_021776755.1 Alphaproteobacteria bacterium
GATGGAGCGCCTCGTCGATATGGCGGCACGGGAGGCCGGGGTCGACGCCGCCGAACTGCGCGCCCGCAATCTCGTGACGCCCGAGGAGTTCCCCTACAAGATCGCCTCAGGCATCGTCTGGGACCGATCGGGATTTCAGGAATGCCTTGCCGCCGCGAAAGAGGCCGTCGACTATGACGAACTCCGCCGCGAGCAGGAAACCGCGCGGGAGAACGGCAAATGGCTCGGCATCGGCATCGCCGCCTACGCCGAACTCACCGGCATCGGCTCGCGCATATCGAGTTCGCCCGGCATGCCGATCAACACCGGCACCGAAATTTCGACGATCAAGATCGATGCGACCGGGGCCGTCGAGGCGGCCTTCGGGATCGCGTCTCACGGTCAGGGCATGGAGACGACGCTGGCGCAGGTCGTCTCCGACGCGCTCGGCTGCGATATGGCCAGCATCCGCATCATCCACGGCGACAGCGCGGCTGTTCCGCACAGCACCGGCACCTATGCGAGCCGGGGCGCGGTGCTGGCCGGCGGGGCCGCGACGCTGGCGGGCAAGGCGCTGCGCGAGAAAGTCGTGAAAATCGCATCCGTGATGATGGAGGCCGCCGAGGGCGATATCGAAATCGAGGAGGGGGTAATTTCGGTCAAGGGCACCGATGTGCGCCTGACCTTCCCGGAACTCGCGCGCGGGTTCTATTCCGAGATGGGCCGAATTCCGCTCGAGGTCCGGCGCGACACGGATCTCGAGGCGACGAAGGTCTACGACCCGTTTCTCGGCACCACCTCGTCGGCGGTGCATATCACGGTGATCGAGATCGATCCCGAGACCTACGAGATTTCGTTCCGCGACTATGCGGTCGCCGAAGACTGTGGGCGGCTCATCAACCCGATGATCGTCGACGGTCAGGTGCATGGCGGTGTCGCCCAGGGCATTGGCGCGGCGCTTCTCGAGGAAGTGGTCTACGACGAGGGCGGACAGCTGCTGACCGCGAGTTTCGTTGACTATGTCGTGCCTTCGGCCGCCGAAATACCGGACATGAAAATCGCCCACGTCGAAACCGAACTGCCGAACACCATCGGCGGGTTCCGCGGCATGGGCGAGGGCGGCACGATCGGCGCACCGGCCGCGGTGGCGAACGCCATATCGGACGCGCTCGCGCCGCTCGGCATCCATGTGAACGAACTGCCCGCGACGCCCGAACGTCTGTTTCGGCTCATCGAAGCCGCGCGCGCAAATTCCGAATAGCCAAGAGGAGAACGGGGATATGGATTTCGATCTGGACGGAAAAGTCGCGCTGGTCACCGGGGCGGCCCGTGACGTGGGCCGCCATGTCGCACTTGGACTCGCGGCCGAGGGCGCATCGGTTGCGGTCAACTACAACAGCTCCGCCGACGAGGCCCAGGCGGTCGTCGCCGAAATCGAGAGCAAGGGTGGCAAGGCCAAAGCCTACAAGGCCGACGTCGCCGATATGGATGAGACCAAGGCCATGGTCGATGCCGTCGCGGGGGACTTCGGCGGCCTCGATATCGTCGTGAACAACGCCGGTCTCGTGATGCCCAAACGCTTTGCCGAGTCGACGCCGGAGCAATGGAAAAAGCAGATCGACGTCGGTCTCTACGGCGTCATCCATGTCTGCCACGCGGCGGTGCCGCATCTGGTCAAGCGCGGCGGCGGGCGCATCGTCAACGTGACCGGCGACTCGGCCCGGGTGGGCGAGAAATACCTCTCGATCACCGCGTCTTCGCGCGGCGGGGTCATTTCGCTCACCAAGTCCATCGCACGCGAACTCGGCGGCCATGGAATCACGGCCAACGTGCTCGCCTTCGGTCTGATCGAGACATCGCACAGCGACAAGGCCTGGCTCGACAAGAATCGCGAGAAGATCGTCCGCCAGTACCCGCTCGGCCGGATCGGCGTGCCGGAAGACATAGCGCCCACGGCGGTCTTCCTCGCCTCGGGCCGTGCGTCGTGGATCACCGGCCAGGTGCTGTCGATCAACGGCGGTTACGCGATGGTGGGGTAAGGCTCAGGCGATTTCCCTGGGCCGCGCCCTGACGCCCAGCAGCTCTTCCCCGAAATTGACGTCCCAGCCCGGACCGGGTTCGTAGCGCATGTCGCGCGCTGAAATTTCAGTGCGGCAGTGACTGCACACCACCAGCGGCAGAAAATCCTTATCGCACCCGTGGTGATGCAGGATCGTCGGTTGGCTCTCGGAACCGGCGATCCATTTATCGCCCCAGCCCATCAGCGCCAGCAGGGCAGGATAGAGATCCCGTCCTTTATTGGTCAGGCGGTATTCCATCCGCAGCCCGCCATCGACGTAGGGCTGGCGTTGGAAAATGTCATTCTCGACCAGAAGTTCGAGCCGCGAGCTCAGGATATTGGTCGATATGCCGATCTGCTTGCGAACCTCGTCGAAACGGCGCCGCCCGAAGAACGCCTCGCGCAGCAGCAGGAAGCTCCACCGGTCGCCGAGAATCTGCATGGTGCGGGCAACGGAATCGGCGCGCGGCCGGGTCAGGTTCTCGGGCCGGGTCGAACGCCGCATCCGCGGCATCAGCGGACGCTCCTCATGTCCCGCGCCGGGCCCCGGGCGGTGCTTGACGGTGCGAGCGCTTATGGTATCGAGGCATTCGCTGCAGGCGACGTCCGCATGCACGCGCATCCCGCAGCCCTTGTGGATCAGGTGTAGCGGCGGTCCCGCCGCCCCGGCGAGCCAGCGGTCGCCCCAGTCCAGCATCACGACCATAGGCTTGTAGAGATCGTCGCCCCGCTCGGTCAGCCGGTATTCGTGGCGCGGCGGGCGCGACTGGTATTCGACCCGTTCGAGCAGCCCCTCGGCGACCAGATGCTTGAGCCGGGCGGCAAGGGTCGCGCGAGGTATGCCGAGGGTGGTCTGGAAATGTTCGAACCGGCCGATCCCGAACCAGCATTCGCGGATGATCAGAAATGTCCACGGCTCGGAGACGATTTCGATCGTCCGGCGGACGGATGATTTCTCGAGAAGTAGCGTTTCTGCCAACCGGAGTGCCCCTTGTCCGCGGACGGGTGCTGTATCGCTGTCCGGAATAGTAGCCTGAATGCCCCGGGCGAAACCAGTTGCGCTTTCAACCACCGCTGCAACCAGATGTCCCGAATGCGGTTCAGTTCACTGCCGCGATTTCCTGTGTCTCGGGCCGGGTTTGTCGGAACGAGGGCCGTGCCTCCATGCGCTCGCTGAAGGCGACAAGCGCCGGGTGGGCTCCGCGCCAGTCGACGTCCGGGCGGCGGAGGTCCATGTAGGCGAGCGCGCAGCCCGCCATGATATCGCCGACCGTCGGGCCGTCCTGCACGAACCAGTCGCGGGACCCCAGCGCATCCGCGAGCGCGGCCGTGCCCTGTTCGATCTTGCGCCGCTGGCGTGTCATCCAGTCTTTGCTCTGCAGCTCCGGTGGACGGCTTTCTTCCAGCACCGTCAGCACGACGGCATCGCAAATCCCGCCCGCCAGCGTCTCGATCTCGCGCGCCCGCACCCGGAGGCCGGGCTCGGCCGGAATAAGCCGAGGCTCGGCAATCGTATCGAGATATTCGACGATTACGCTGCTGTCGTGGATCACCCGGCCGTCGTCGAGGATCAGGATGGGGATCTTGCCGAGCGGATTGTGGGCCACCGCCACCGTGTCGGGGTTCCACGGCACGTCGATATGCTCCTCGAAGGCGAGACCTTTTTCGTGGAGCGCGATCCGGGCTTTCCGGGCGTAGGGGCTGGGCCGGGCGATGATGAGTTTCATGCCTGCGAGTATAGCGTCGCGGCGCTCGCGCGGGCAGGGATTTGCCTTCCCCCGGGCGCGTTGTCCCGCTATGTCTCGCGGCCATGAGCACGGCAAGAACAGGACGTCCGGAAACCGTGGCCGACTGGTCCGAAAGGCTGAAGGCCCGCGACCGGGTGGCGCTCGCGCGCGCCATCACCGCGGTGGAGAACGGCGGGACGGCAGCGGCTCCCGTCCTGAAGGCCGTGCAACCGCTCGCGGGGCGCGCGCAGGTCCTGGGCGTCACCGGGGCACCGGGTGTTGGCAAATCCACCCTACTGAATGCGCTGGTCCGGGAATACCGCGGCGAGGGCAAAACGGTCGCGGTCGTGGCGGTCGATCCGTCGAGCCCGCTGACCGGCGGCGCCATCCTCGGCGACCGCATTCGCATGTCCGGGCATGGCGAGGACGACGGCGTTTTCGTGCGCTCGCTGGCGGCGCGTGGCCATCTCGGCGGGCTGTCCCGGGCGGCCGCCCGGGTGGTGGATGTCATGGATGCGGCGGG
>JAJFFI010000175.1 GCA_021776755.1 Alphaproteobacteria bacterium
GCCAAACGGCAGCCGGTAGGTCTGCCGTGAACGACGCTCCACCAACCGGCCTCGCGGGCCAACCCGGCCCGGCCAACGGCTCTCCGGATGCCCCGCAAACCGGGGCAGGCCACCGGCTTCTGGCCGAGGATGCCACCGAGAAGCATCTGCGCGGACTTGCGGGCCTGTTTCTCGCGCGGCCCTGGTTCGACGATTTCAGCTTCTGGATGCTGCGCCGGTGGTTTTTCCCGGGATCGCGGCTCTGGGCGGCGGCGCGGATGGCGCATGGCTCGCCCGAGCGGTTCTACGATGCCGTGCCGATGAAGCGCCCGCCGGGCGATGACCGGCGACTGCTGTCCGCGCTCGGCAAGTTCGAGGTGGCGCGCGCAACGATCAACGCACTCGAGGTAGAATGGCGAAAGGTCTTCTTCGGGCCAGACGGGCGCGGTACCGACTACCGGGTGGCGGTGGAGTCCGCCCGTCTCGACCGGCGGCATCAATACAACACCACGCGGCGCCAGTTCCGCTTTTTGCTCAGGCACGACATCCCGCTGGTCCGCCGCAATACCCAGACGCCGGATGAGGTCGCAGCCATCTATGGCGCCGCGATCGATGCGCCCGAGTCCTTTTTCGCGCCACCCGATCCGATGCCCGGAATTGAGGTCTCCCGCAGTATGCCGGGCGTGAACGGCCCCGAATACTGGCTTCGTTTTCAAAGCCCCTCGGCCCGGCTTGGCGACACGGTCTATGCCAGGGTCCATGAGCCCGAGGGGGTTACCAATCCGCCAACGATCATTTTTGGCCATGGCGTCTGCGTCGAGTTCGATCACTGGCACGGACTCATCGACGAGGTCGACGCGCTGTGCGCCATGGGCATCCGGGTGATCCGGCCCGAGGCGCCGTGGCATGGCCGCCGGGTGGTGCCGGGTTCGTTTGGCGGCGAGCACTTCGTCGCGACCTTTCCGCTCGGCGCGCTCGATACCTTCACCGGCGCGCTCCAGGAATGGTCGGTGCTGGCCGACTGGGCGCGGCGGACGTCGACCGGCCCGCTCGCGATGGGCGGCAGCAGTCTTGGCGCGCTGATGAGCCAGCTCGCGGCCGACCGCTCGCGGGATTGGCCCGAACGCCTGCGGCCTGATGCGCTGCTTCTCATCACCCATTGCGCGAAGATGATCGAGGCGCTGATGCTGGGGCGCCTCGCGCAGATCTGGGGCGATGCCGACGCCGTCCGCGCGCACGGCTGGACGATGGAACTTGCCGACACCTACATGCAGATCATCAGCCCATCGAGGCCGCCCGTCGTGCCTCCGGAGCGCATCGTGACAGTGCTGGGCAGCCGGGATAGGGTGACGCCCTATGCCAGCGGCCGGGCAATGGTCGACCAATGGGGGGTGCCGCCCGAGAACCGATTCATCTGGCGGCGCGGCCATTTTACCGTACCGATGACGATGATCCGCAACCACGCACCGCTTGAACGGTTCCGGCAGATCATGAACGAAATCTGACGCAATCGCCCGGGGGCGGGCTTGGTCAGGGGGATATGTACACCGACATAACAATGCCCTTCTGGGTCGCGGCAGCCCTCTGCATCCTGGCGCTGCTTGGAGTGTACCGCTATGCCGTCGTACCGATCTGGCGGTGGCAGTGGGGGCGGCGCTCGCGGCACATCCTGGAGGAGGTGAACCCCCATCTCCAGCTCAAGCTCTCTCCCTTCACGCTGACCCCCCGCCGGGTGCTGGCGGACCGGCTCGCCAACGACGCCCAGGTCCAGGCGGCGGTCGCCGCGACGGCAGCCGAGCGCGGCGTTCCGGTCCAAACCGTGCAGAAGGAAGTGCAGCGCATCGCCTACGCGATGGTGCCGGCGTTCAACCCGTATTTCTATTTCCGCATCGGCTACTGGCTCGCGCGCGGCGCCTTGCAGTCTCTCTACCGGGTCCGGATCGCCTTCAGTACGACGGACGCGCTCACCCGGGTGAAGGGCGAGAACTGCGTCATCTTCCTGATGAACCACCGTTCCAATGTCGACTACGTGCTGGTCAGCTACCTGACCGCCCAGCGCACCATGCTGTCATTTGGCGTTGGGGAGTGGTCGCATATCTGGCCGATCCAGCCGCTGATGCGGGCAGCGGGTGGCTATTTCCTCCGCCGCGACTCCGGCGATCCGCTCTACCGCCGGGTGCTCGAGCGTTACGTCCAGATGGCGACCGAGGCCCGGGTGCCCCATGCGATCTTTCCCGAAGGCGCACTCTCGCCCGATGGCGGCCTGCAGGCAGCGCGAGTCGGGCTGCTCAGCTACATGACCAAGACCTTCAACCCGGCAACTTCGCCGGACATCGTCTTCATTCCCATCGGCACCAACTATGACCGGGTGCCGGAAGACCGCAACATGCTGACCCATACCTCGGCCGAGTTCCGCAAGATGGGCCGCGGCCATGTCTACAAGTCGGGCGCCCAGATTTCTGGACGGATAATATGGGAGATGCTGATGCGCAAGCGCTCGTTCGGCTATGCCTGCGCGCAGTTCGGGGCGCCGGTCTCGCTTGCAGACTGGCTCCGCAATCAATGGGTCGATTGGGCCTCGCTCGACCGCGAGGGCCGGTTCTTCTGGCTCAACCGGCTGGCCGTGGAACTGATGGACGAAATCGAGACGCTGATCCCGGTCGTGCCGGTCGCGGCACTTGCCGCGGTCCTGCTCGAAGGCGGTGGGGCGCCGGTGAGCGCCGACGCGCTTGAGGACGGCTATGCCGAAATGCTGGGCCGGGCGCGCGCTGCCGACGCTAAGGACGGGGGCGTTTGCGTCATCGTCCCGCGAAAAGGAAACGATGAAGGTTTCGGCCACGCCGTGCGGATGCTCGAGGGGCGCGGAGTCCTGAAAAGCACCGGCGAAGGCGGCTATGTCATTGCCGAAGGCGCGCGGGACCTGGTCCGGTATTACGCCAAGTCCATCGAACAGTTCGTCGGCCCGGTCACGCCGGGCGAAACGGCGCCCGATGCCCAGATCGAAGCTCAGCGGGCGCTTTCGTAAGCGCGCCACGGCCTTACGGCGTGAGCGGCCATATCCACAGGATCAGCGGCACCGCAATTGCCACGATTAGGACTTCCAGCGGCAGCCCGACGCGCCAGTAGTCGCCGAACTTGTACCCGCCCGGCCCCATCACCAGCATGTTGTTCTGGTGCCCGATGGGGGTGAGGAACGCGCAGGACGCGCCCACGGCGACCGCCATCAGGAAGGGATCGGCGCTCCATCCACTCTGCTGCCCGATGCTGGCGGCGATGGGCGCCATGACGACCGCCGTCGCCGCGTTGTTCATGATGTCAGAGAGCGTCATCGTCGCAATCAGAATAAGCGTGAGCAGCACGACAGGGTTGGTTGACGTCTGACGGATGGCTTCCGCAATCAGCTGGGTGCCGCCGCTGGCATCGAGCGCGCCGCCGATCGGAATCATTGCGCCCAGCAGCACGATCACCGGCCAGTCGATGGCGTCATAGATGCGCCGGACCGGCATGACGTTACTCAGAACCAGCCCCAGCAGGGCGCCGCAGAGCGCAAGTTGCAACGAGACGAGACCGAAAGCGGAAAGCGCGATGGCCGTGCCGAAGATTCCCACAGCCATGAGCGCGCTCCATTTGCCACGGCCCATCGAGAGATCCCGTTGGGCAAGCGGCAGGAGCGACATGTTCGAGAAAAGATCGGGGAGCCGCGCTTCGTCGCCCTGGATCAGCAGGATGTCGCCGGGGCGGAGTTTCTCGTCGAGCAGCCGGCCCTCGACGCGTGTGCCCTGGCGCGAGATGGCGATGAGGTTGATGCCGTAGCGGCTCCGCAGCCGCATCGAGTTCGCAGTCCGCCCGGTGAGCCGCGAGCCCGACTGCACGACGGCTTCCGCAAGCTTAATGTGGCCCTCGGCAAGGTCTTCCCGGATCGGCTTGTCGCCGACCAGCTCGAACCCGAACCCGCTCACCATCTTCTCGATCCCTGCCGATGACGCTTCGACGATGACGATGTCGTTCGCCTTCAGCGTCTCCTGCTGGGCCCGGCTGAGGATGCGGCGCTTCCTGCGGATGATGCCGACGATCATCGGCGTCTCGTCCTTGATCGCGTCCTCGATGTCGCTGACCACCATGCCGACGGCTTTGGAGTTCTTTGGAACCCGTGCTTCGGTCAGATAATCCTCGACGTCGAAAAGATCTTCCGCGGCACTCGACGAACGGCGCTCCTTCGGGATCAGGCGCCAGCCGGCAAAAATGAGAAAGACGATGCCGAGCAGCGCGATCACCGCGCCGACGGGCGTGAAACCGAACATCCCGAACGACTCGCCGGTCGCCTCCGCCCGGTAGGTTGCGACGATGATGTTGGGCGGTGTGCCGATCAGGGTCGTGAGACCGCCCAGAATTGAGGCGAAGGACAGCGGCATCAGGATGATTGCCACCGGGCGCTTGGCCTTGATGGCCGACTGGATCGCCATTGGCATCAGGAGCGCGAGTGCGCCGACATTGTTCATGAAGCCCGACAGCACACCCGCCAGCAGCGACAGCGCCGTGATATGGGTGGTCGTCGACCCGGTAAACGGCTCGACCAGGCGTGAGAGATATTCGACGGCGCCTGAGTCCGAGAGCGCCTTGCTGACAATCAGGACCACGGCCACCGTGATGACGGCGGGATGCCCGAAGCCGAGAAAAGCTTTCTCCACCGGCACCACGCCGAGGGCCATTGCGGCGACGAGCCCGGCGAAGGCGACGACGTCGTAGCGCCAGAAGCCCCAGATGAACATCACGAGGAGCGCACCCAGGATGCAGAAGACGATGATCTGGTCAGGTGTCATGCGGTAAGGATTCTGCGCGGAGATGCGCGCGAAATTGCGAGATCTGAACGGGCATAATAGGGCGCGCCGATCCGATAACAAAACCTCCCAGGTTGGTGTGCCCGCGAATTGCCTTCGATTGGCCATGCCGGGCGCGAATTTTTCCGTCACCATGCTGTTGCAGGCGTGGCCACATGATATGAGTGGAGCGCCAAAACACCAGCGCGGTGCGGGCAGCCCCGCCAACCGCGCTCCACGGAAAAGACCGTCCATGGGCAGGACAGCGAACAAATCCGGAGGACACATGCGGCGCGCGCGCTTGCGCCGGGCGTTGGCTGTCCTTGTAGCGATTTTGGCGGCGGCACCTCTTGCTTCAGCCGAAGACCTTCAGTTCTTCCGTATCGGGACCGGCGCCTCGA
>JAJFFI010000176.1 GCA_021776755.1 Alphaproteobacteria bacterium
TCGCCCCTTCGGTGTTTCTATGATCGTCGCGACCGCCTCGTCACTCATTGGCAGGATCGTGGCCTTGATGCCCAGTTCCCCGGCGAGCTCCGCCGTGAATTCCGTCAGGCGCGCGCCTTGCCGCAACCGGTCCGTCCGCAACACATGCACCGCGAGGTCGCCGTCGCCCAGACTGAACCAGTTCGGACCGCCCAGCCCGTCAAGGGCCGCCATGAAGGTCCAAGTTTCGTCCTGCCGGCCCCAGCCGCGCTCGGGATCCCCGAGACCTGCCAGCGTGTAGAGGACCGTATCGGTATCTGGACAAATGCGAAGGCCGAGATGGTCGAAATCATCGCCGGTATTTGTGACTACAATCAGACGCTCCGGCGGCAGTGCATGGGACAGGCCAAGCACATGTTTGGCGCCGCCGACACCACCTGAAAGCACGAGCACCGGGGCGTCATTCATCGGAACAGATCCTGGTCGGCGTCCCGGATCAGATCGCCGGCGGGCCGCGCGGGCGGTGGTGTCGCGCCACCCGGCTCAAACCCGCGAATGAGTATCACTGGACGCCGCTCCCCTGCCTGGCCTTGCAGCAGGGATGCGGCAGACGCCAATTCATCGGCAATCGCCTGCTGGGTTACCATCAGGGGACGGCCGTAAATATCCCGCACGCCCCGCCGGTCCCACAGGCTGGGAATACCGGCGGCGCCAAGCGCCACGCCGGTCGTGCCCAGCCGCCACGGACGGCCGAAACTGTCGTTGATCAACACGCCGATGCTGGTCCCGAACTTCGCCGCAAGTTTTTCGCGCAGTGTTTCGCAGATCCCGTCCGGGTCAGGCGGCAGCAGAAGGACGGTCTCGTTGTCCAGGCAGTCTGAAACATTCGAAGCATCGATCCCGGCGTTGGCCATGATCCACCCGCTGCGGTGCTCGGTTATCAAGACCCCCGGCGCCTGCCGGATAATGCCGCGGCTTTCGGACAGGATCACCTCGACCAATCGAGGATCCTTTTCGACCCGGCGCGCCACCTCCACAGCCCGTGGCCCTGGTACGACGGTACGCAGATCGACGAAGAGCCCCGCGGATTTGGAAACGATTTTCTGCGCCACCACGAGTATGTCGCCCGTCGCCGGCGTCACATCGGCACGCACCAGAGCTTCCATGATCAACGCCGCCAAATCGTCGCCCGGGCCGATTGTCGGAAGGTCGTCGACGCTCAGAAGGGTTAGTTTGGAAACCATACCAACGACCTTCGTTTTTTTGTAATTGTCCTCAGCTGGCAGAGTTCAGCTTTGCGGTGATACAGATGCCCGCCCCCTCGACCTTGTAGTGCGAGTTGATAAAGATCAAAGCAGACGTCAAGGCCTCGGCGACTGCCGAATTGTCGATGCGCCCCGCATGCCACGCTCTCATGTCGGCGTCCGCAGCGAGCGCGATGACCTGTTGGCGGGCTTGGGGATCGTTGCCGCAGACGAGGACGTCACAGTCGATGAAATGATCGAGGTCCGCGAGATGGCTGGCGGCGACATTCTGGAATGCCGAGACCACGTGGACCTCGTCGCCGAGGAAGTCCTGGGCCGCCTTGGCGGCAGACCCCTCCTTCGGCAATTGCACCGTGCGTATCTTGGGTGGGACCAGTGGAACCGTCGAATCGATCAGGATTTTGCCTGTCAGTGCCGGACGGATCGCTTCGAGCGTTCCGAGATGATGACTGTAGGGCACCGTCAGCACCACAACCTCTCCAGCCGCGGCGGCCGCGGCGTTTTCCAGTCCGGACACCGCGCAACCGAGCTTCGCCGCAAGTGCCTCGGCCGCGCCGGCGGCACGTCCGCCGTCGCGCGACCCGAGGATTACGTCGTGCCCTGCGTGCGCCCAACGCGCGGCCAGCCCCGAACCAAGCGCGCCGGTGCCGCCAATGATCGCAATCGACGATTTGGCGCCGTGTCCCATGATAGTTCAGCACTTCCTATAGCCGTTGCCAAAGCCGGGGGGAGAATCCAACCCGGATGATCCAGCATAGTTAAACGGGAAGCCAAGTCTTGCCTGACTGTGTTGGGTTGTCCGAAAGCGCGACACTTTCAGAACCAGCCCGCCCTCAAGGGAAACAGTGCTCTTGGATTGCCAGACAACAAGTGACTCTTGTCACTTTGCCGTCCCTGCTCCGGTCTTGCGTTTCCGAGTTCCGGCGTCAGAAATTCCCTGTTTAGTACTTAAGGAAAACAACGCCGAAGAGCCCAGCATTGAGCCCTTCTTGAAGGTTCAGAACGGTCGGTGCAACCAACTATGCAGAAAGTTCCCTGCAAATTTCTTGTGGATCAGGGAAATGACGGCAGAGGCGGGTTCGCAACAGACTGCCGCACTGCCATCTTTCTCGTGACGCTGCGACCGATGCTGGACCTTATTGCACCAGTGGGCTTTCGGCAGCCTCGAAGGCCAGTCCTTCGATGCGACTGCGGCCGGCGAGTATCTTGATGTAGAGGGTGGCGGCCTTCTGCCAGCTTGCGTCTTCGAGGTAGGCAGCGATGCTCTCATGGACCAACTCGAAAGGAACCTGCCGGCCCTCGATCTTCTTGTCGAGGCGAAGAACATGGACGCCGTAGCGGGTCTTGACCGGCACCGGACACAGCTGCCCCTCTTCGAGATTGATCAGGAAAGTCTCGAATTCCGGGACGGTGTCGCCAAGTGCCACCTGGCCGAGGCACCCTCCCTCCTTTGACGAGGTGCAATCGGAGCGCTCGCGGGCAAGCTCGGCGAACGCGCCGGGCTGGGATGTCAGCAATACAATCGCCTGCTCCGCCTCGGTGACTGCCTTTTCGTAGGCTTCGGTATCGTCCGGTGCCGCCGAAAACAGGATATGCGCGGCTTCGAAGATATCGGCACTGCGGAAGCGTGCAAGGTTGCTCTCATAGTAGCGCTGGCAGGTTGCCTCGTCGGCGACGGGCGTCTGAACTTCGGTCTCGATGAGCTGGCGGATCAGCGCCTCCTCGT
>JAJFFI010000177.1 GCA_021776755.1 Alphaproteobacteria bacterium
TTCTGCATCATCGCCGGCAATTCGACACTGACCTTCTGGGGACCGACGATCATCAGGGACCTCGGCGTCGACGATCCGTTCTGGGTCGGCATGATTGCGGCGCTGCCGTATATCGCGGGGGCGATCGGCATGATTCTGAACGGACGCCATTCGGACAAGACCGACGAGCACCGGCTGCATGTCGGGCTCGCCGCCCTGCTGGGCGGGGTATCGCTGGCGTTCGTGGCCGTGTTCAGCGCCCATCCGGAGCTGGCGATGATCGCGCTGACGCTTGCAACGGTGGGTACGATGAGCGCGATCCCGGTGTTCTGGCAGTTGCCCGACCGCTATGTCTCGGGGGTCGCCATCGCGGGGACGATCGCGCTGATCAACTCGATTGCCAATCTCGCGGGCTTCGGCGCGCCCTGGGCGTTGGGTCTTATAAAGGATGCGACGGGTGAGCTTTCCCTTGGCCTTTATGGGATTGCGGCGCTCGAGGCGATGGCGCTGGTGCTGATCCTCGTGTTCGTGAAGAAGCGCACCAAGAAAGCTCACCATCCGGACGGGCCGGCGGCGGTTAGTGAAAGTCCCGCGACTTCGGGATGATCCGGACGTCGCGGGGGTGGCGCGCGGTGTGCGATGGGCCGTGTGCGGGCAGCGGGCTCACGACATGATCGGCGCGGGCGACGTCTGACGTGAGCAGGTCGTCGGAGAGCTCCGCGAGCCGGCCGCTGTCGTCCTCGATCCGCTGCGCGACCACGTGGATCACCAGCTCTTCCTTCTGCACCGTGCCGCGCACCGCCATCAGGCGCGCGCCCATGATGGTCTTGCGGAATTTTCCCAGTGCGTCAGGCCAGACCACCAGATTGACGACGCCGCTTTCGTCCTCGAGCGTGATGAAGACGACGCCCTTGGCGCTGCCGGGCCGCTGGCGGATCAGCACGATGCCGGCAACCGACACGGCCTGCCCGAAGCGGAGCGCGGGCAGGTCGGCGGCAGGGGTGAATCCGGCCGCGGTGTAGTGCGCGCGCAGAAACTCCATCGGATGCGCCTTCAGCGACAGCCGGGTGGTCTGATAATCGGCGACCACGTGCTCGCTCAGCGGCATGGCCGGCAGCAGGGTCGGCGTATCTTCGCCCTCATCGCGCGCCTCCCGGCAGGCGAACAGCGGCAGGTCGGGCGCATTCTTGATCGCGCGCGCGTCCCAGAGGGCGGCGCGGCGGTCCTTGCCGATAGAACGGAAGGCGTCGGCGGCGGCAAGGACCTGAATGCCGCGCGTTGAAAGCCCCGCCCGCTGGCGCAAGTCCTCGACGCTCTCGTAAGCCGTGCCGCGATGATCGAGCAGCCGGGCCGCGTCCCGTTCGGCAAGCTCGTCGATCTGGCGCAAGCCGAGGCGAAGCGCGTAGTCCGGCGTCTCCTCACCGGCCTTCGCAAGCGGCTCGAGCAGGTTGTCCCAGTCGCTGTAGTTGATGTCCGCCGGCAGCACGGTGACGTCGTGCTCGCGGGCATCGCGGACGATCTGGGCGGGGGCGTAGAACCCCATGGGCTGCGCGTTCAGAAGGGCTGCGGCGAAGGCGGCCGGATAATGGCATTTCAGCCAGCTCGAGATATAGACGAGATGCGCGAAGCTCGCCGCATGGCTTTCGGGAAAGCCGTATTCGCCGAACCCCTCGATCTGGCTGAAACAACGGGCGGCGAATTCCGGATCATAGCCCCGCGCCACCATGCGGCCGACCATCTTCTCCCGGTGGTCGCTGACCAGGCCGCGCGAGCGGAAGGTCGCCATGGCTTTTCGCAGCTGATTGGCCTCGGCCGGCGAAAAGCGCGCCGCGACCATCGCGATCTTCATCGCCTGCTCCTGAAAGATCGGGACGCCAAGCGTGCGCTTGAGGATGTTTTTCAGCTCGTCCGGATCATGCGGCGCCCCGGGGGAGGGATAGTCGTCGGGTTCCTTGCCCTGCCGGCGCCGGAGATAGGGGTGCACCATGTCGCCCTGGATGGGGCCGGGGCGCACGATCGCGACCTCGATCACCAGGTCGTAGAAGGTGCGCGGCTTGAGGCGGGGCAGCATGTTCATCTGCGCCCGGCTCTCGACCTGGAAGACGCCGACCGAGTCGCCCCGGCACAGCATGTCGTAGACGACCGGGTCTTCCTGCGGCACGGTCGCCAGCGTCCGGGCCTCGCCGTAATGCGCCTCGAGCAGGGTGAAGCACTTGCGGATGCAGGTGAGCATCCCGAGTGCCAGCATATCGACCTTGAGGATACCGAGCGCGTCGATGTCGTCCTTGTCCCATTCGATGAAGCTGCGGTCGGGCATCGCGCCGTTGCCGATCGGCACGGTCTCGACCAGCGGCGCCCGGGTCAGGATGAACCCGCCGACATGCTGCGAGAGATGGCGGGGCATGCCGATGAGCTGGCCGGCGAGCGCAAGCGTGCGCCTGAGGTGCGGGTCCGAAAGATCGAACCCCGCCTGCTTCACATGGCTGTCGTCGACTGACGTGCCCCAGGACCCCCAGACCGTCTTGGCCAGCGCCGTGGTGACGTCTTCCGAGAGGCCCATGACCTTGCCCACCTCGCGGATCGCCATGCGCGGAC
>JAJFFI010000178.1 GCA_021776755.1 Alphaproteobacteria bacterium
GTAGTCGGCCGGCGACAGGCCCATCATGGTGTGGCGCGCGGAATCGAAGGTCATCGTGCAGACGAAGGGCAGACCGGTGCCGGCAGCGCCCGCGGCCGCAGCTTCGAGTTCCTCGGGGGCATAGAGGGTCTCGGACCAGAGAACATCGACGCCAGCCTCGGCGAGGGCTGCCGCCTGTTCGGCAAATGCGTCCCGCATCTCGTCGCCGGTCAGCGTGCCGCCTTTCTCGACCGGCAACTCGCCGGTCGGGCCCATTGAGCCCGCGACGATAACCGGGCGCCCGGCGCCGTCGGCAATCTTTCGCGCGTTCGCGGCCGCGGCGGCGTTGAGCTCCGCGACCCGGTCCTGGGCGTTGTGCAGCTTGAGCCGATAGTGGTTCGCACCAAAGCTGTTGGTCAGGATGATATCGGCGCCCGCCGCGACGAAGCCCTGGTGCAGCCACTGGATGTCGTCGGGCCGGTCGATGTTCCAGAGTTCGGGCGCGTCGCCTGAAACCAGCCCCCGTGTGAACAGGTTGGTCCCCGTCGCCCCGTCGGCAAGAAGGAACGGCTTTTCATCCAGAAGATCGCGGAAACGGTCGGTCATCAGAGTGTGTTCTTTGGCTCAGGGGGGAGGGCGCGCGATGCCCAAGCGTCGTTTATCGCTGCCATTCCTCCCGCTTGCAACCGGAGAATTTTTCCCTGATGGGCACACAGGCCCCGGAGGAAATTCCGCGAGAAATGTCGTCATTTGTCATCATTTTCAGCCTTCATTGCGGAGATGCCTGTTCCGGGGCCCTCCCGTATATATAGGACAAAAAACATAGGAATCAAGACCTGCGCACCTATTTTGATTATGCGAGTGATTTGCAATTGCACAGTTGTCGTGTTTCCGACATATTGGTCGCCGAGGCCGCGCCGGGATTTCATGGGTGCGGCCTCAGGGGACCTGAAGAGAACGGCCAAAAGGCGGAAATAACGTTGCTGGAGAGGGTAGAATGAGACGCGAAACCAACGCCCGCCCGTTGCCGGGGCGCAAGGGAACACTATTGCTTGCAGTCTCCGCGCTTGCGGTCGGCCTGGTGCTGCCGCCAGTCAGCGGGGCGCTCGCCCAGAGCAATGCCGAAATCCTGCGCCGGCTCGAGAAGCTCGAAACCGAGCAAAAGATACTCAAGGACGAGCTTCGCATCGAGCGCGAGAAGAACAAGAAGCTGGAAGCGGCGGTCAACAAGGCCGCGTCCTCTTCAAGTGGCATCACGAAGGGCACCAAGGGCGGCTCGCTCGAGCTTTCGGGCCAGGTCAACCGCGCCGTGCTGTTCAGTGCCGACGGCAAGCAGAACCAGGTCAATTTCGTCGACAACGACCACTCATCGACGCGGTTCCGCCTGAAGGGCAAATACGGGTTCAACGAGGACATCACGGCCGGATCGACCATCGAGGTGCAGATCGAGTCGAACAGCGCGGGCAACACGTCTGCGACCGGCTTCAACCAGTTCACGCGCGACGACGACCCGACCGGGTTCTCGCTCCGCATCGCCGAGGTCTGGGCGTCGAGCAAGACGCTCGGCAAAGTCTCGCTCGGCCACGGCAAGACGGCGTCCGATGACACTTCGAAGATGGATCTCTCCGGCACCTCGGTTGTGATGACGTCGCAGGTCAAGGACCGCGCGGGCGCACTCTGTCTCCGGCGCAGCAATGGCGAGCAGTTCGGTGTGACCGACACGCTCGCCAATACCTGTGGCGCGCGGTTCCAGCTGGCCCGCATGTTCGATAACTTCGACGGTCTCGCCCGCGAAGACCGCATCCGCTACGACACGCCGAAGCTCTATGGCTTCCAGATTTCGACCTCGGCCATCTCCCAGGGCGGCTTCGATGTGGCCGGGCGGTTCACGGGCGAACTGTTCGAATCGGTCAAGATCGCGGCCGCGGTCGCATTCGCCCGCGCCGGTCAGCGGAGCTCAATCGACGGCACCCAGGTCAACGGCTCGATCTCGGCGCTCCACACGCCCACGGGCCTGAACGTCACCTTCGCCGCCGGGCACCGCAACCAGCATCGCGAAGTGCCGCGGGTCCCGGGTGCGGGCGCCGAAACCGACGATGCCCGCTTCTGGTACGTGAAGGCCGGCTGGACCGGCAAGGTGCTGGATATCGGCAAGACGTCGGTCTCGGTCGACTACTTTATGTCGAAGAACCAGGACGCGTCGAACGGTCAGATCGGCCGGGCCATCGGCTTTGGCGGCGTCCAGAAGATCGACCGAATCGCGACCGAACTCTATCTCGGCGTCACCCGGTATGACGTGGAGACCGATGCGCTCGTGGCGGGCGCCGGGACGCCGGTTACCGAGTTCGAACCCATCTGGTCCGTGCTCGCGGGCGCCCGAGTCAAATTCTGATCCGGGCCGTACAGACCCGCGCATATCAGTCGGTTAGCGCATTATTCCGGCCGGATACCGCATTTTGGTATCCGGCCGGTTTCGTTGGGCACCGCTATAAAAATCATGAAATCAGTGACTTGATGCGGCTCCGGATGCGTGGAGATGGCATGACCTGCGCATCGTCACCAAACCGTAACCGGCCCGTCACCTAACTGACCCCTGTCCTCCCTAGACCTCGCAGTGAGACGTGGAACTTTCCGGCAAGCGGAAGCGCAAAAACTCTGCACCCGGTCCACGGCCTCACACCCGAAGGTTCACGTGGAGAGGAACAGGACAATGATGGGGAAAGCCCTGAAGGGAAGCAGCGCCGTTCGAAAAACGCTGCTGGCCGCGTCCGCGGTCGCAATCTGTGCGGTGGCTGCCGCGCCGGCGAGTGCCCAGTCGAACGGCGAGATCATGCGCCGCCTGCAGGCGCTCGAAGCCGAGCAACAGCAGCTTCGCGAAGAGCTCCGCAAGGAGAAGTTCAAGAACGCCGAGTTGATGGGCAAGATGCAGACGCAGGTCGAGAAAGGCGGCAGCGGTATCAAGAAAGGCAAGAAGGGCGGCTCGCTCGAGCTTTCCGGCCAGGTGAACCGCGCGCTGCTGTTCAGCGCCGACGGCAAGCAGAACCAGATCAACTTCGTCGACAACGACAGCTCGTCAACCCGGTTCCGCCTGAAGGCCAAATACGGCTTTGACGAAGATCTTTCCGCGGGCTCGACGCTCGAGGTGCAGATCGAATCGAACAGCTCGAACACCTCCGGGGGCTTCAGCCAATTCGCCCGCGACGACGACCCGAACAGCTTCACGCTCCGCATTGCCGAGGTCTGGGCCAAGAGCAAGGCCTTCGGCAAGGTCTCCCTCGGCCAGGGCAAGACGGCCTCCGACGGCACCTCGGAAATGGACCTGTCCGGCACCGCCCTTGTGATGGGGTCCGACGCCGAGGACCGCGCGGGCTCGCTCTGCTTCCGCCGCGAGAACGGCAAGCAGTTCGGCATCACCGACACCTTTGCCAACACCTGCGGCGCGCGGTTCCAGATCACCCGCATGTTCGACAACCTCGACGGTCTCGACCGCGAGGACCGGATCCGCTACGACACGCCGAAGTTCCATGGATTTCAGGTCTCGACCTCGGCAATTTCCCAGGGCGGCTGGGACGTTGCGGGCCGGTTCACCGGCGAGCTCTTCGAAACCGTCAAGATCGCGGCCGCCGTGGCCTATGCCCGGGCCGGCCAGCGGAGCTCGATTGACGGCACCCAGATCAACGGCTCGATTTCGGCCTTGCACATCCCGACCGGCCTGAACGTCACCTTTGCTGCCGGCAACCTCAACCAGCACCGCGAAATCCCGCGCATCCCGGGGGCCGGCGTTGAAACCGAC
>JAJFFI010000179.1 GCA_021776755.1 Alphaproteobacteria bacterium
AGGACGCCGGGGTCGCCATCACTGCCGTACTCGACTTGCGAGAAACCATACCCGACACGCCGCTCATCGAAGCCGTGCGCGCCGCCGGCATCGCCATGCACGCAGGCGCCACCGTCCGCGAAGCCATTCCTGGCCCCGGCAAACGCTCGATCAAGGCGGTCATCGCCGCGAAGATCACCGGCGGGGGCGAATGCAACGGTCCGGAGATGCGCCTCGACGCCGATCTCGTTTGCATGTCGGTGGGCTTCACGCCGACGCACCACATGCTGTCCCATGGGGGCGCGGTGCTCGGGTATGACGCCGACGCCGCGATGTTCACGCTCCGCCAGATCCCCGAAGGCATGCACGCGGCGGGCGCGGTCAACGGCGCCTACGATCTCGAAGCCGCCATCGCCGACGGGGCCCACGCGGGCTGGGCTGCGGCCAAGGCCGATGGCCATGAGGGTGGCGCAGAACCGCAGGTCCCGGCCGACAAGGGCATGGCCGGGCGCAATCACCCCTGGCCGATCTTCGCGCATCCAAAACACAAGAATTTCATCGACTTCGACGAAGACCTTCAGATGCGGGACATCCTCGACGCCATCGCCGAAGGCTATGACCACGCCGAGCTCCTGAAGCGGTTTTCGACCGTCGGCATGGGTCCGTCCCAGGGCCGGCATTCGGCGCTCAACACCGTGCGGCTTGCCGCCGACGCCACCGGGCAGGACGTCGCCGAGGTCGGCACCACCACCGCCCGCCCGCCGTTCGTCGCCGAGAAATTCGGCCACATGGCCGGGCGCAGCTTCGAGCCCGTCCGGCACACCGCAATTCACTACCGGCATTTGGAACTCGGCGCGCAGATGATGCCCGCGGGCGTCTGGATGCGTCCGGCCTATTACGGCGCCAAGGCCGACCGCACGCGGCTGATCCAGGAAGAGGCCACCAACGTCCGCGAGAACGTCGGCATCATTGACGTCTCGACCCTTGGCGGCCTCGAGGTGCGCGGCCCGGACGCCGCCGAGTTCATGAACCGGCTCTACACCTTCGCTTACCTGAAACAGCCCGTCGGACGGTCGCGCTATGTGCTGATGACCGACGAGAGCGGCGTGATTGTCGATGACGGCGTCGCCTGCCGGTTCCACGAGAACCATTTCTACGTCACCGCCACCACGTCGGGCGTCGATGGCGTCTACCGCAACATGCTCTGGTGGAATGCCCAGTGGCGGCTCGATGTTGACGTCACCAACGTCACTGCCGCCTGGGCCGGCGTGAACATCGCCGGGCCGAAGGCGCGTGAGGTTCTGGCGCAAATGGAATGCGACATCGACCTCTCCCCCGAGGCCTTCCCCTACATGGAAATCCGCACCGGCACCCTGGGCGGCATGCCCTGCCGGATGCTGCGCGTCGGCTTCGTGGGCGAGCTTGGTTACGAAATTCACGTCCCGTCGATGATGGGCACGGCACTCTGGGATGCGCTCGAGCATCACGGCCGCGACCTCGGCATCCGCCCCTTCGGCGTCGAGGCGCAACGGCTTCTGCGCCTTGAGAAGGGCCACATCATCATCGGACAGGACACCGACGGCCTGACCCATCCGGTCGAGGCTGACATGGCCTGGGCAATCTCGCGGAAAAAACCGTTCTTTGTCGGCGGGCGCGCCATCGACATCCAGGTCGCGCGCGGGCTTGAGCGCAAGCTGATCGGCTTCACCCTGCCCACGGACAGTGCGGTTCCCGAGGAATGCCATCTGACCGTCCGCGGCGATGACATTACCGGGCGTGTCACGTCGGCGGCCTTTTCGCCCGCCGCCGGCAAGGTCGTGGGCCTCGCCTATGTGGCGCCGGACCAGACCGAGCCCGGCACGAAATTCGACATCCGCATCGACGGCGGACGCCTCCTCCAGGGCGAAGTGACGGCGCTGCCGTTCTACGACCCCGACAACGCGCGCCAGGAGCTCTAGCCATGGCGAACACCGAAAGCACACTGCGACGCACGCCGCTGACCATCGATCTCCTGCGCGCCGGTGCTGCGTTTGAGATCGAGGGCCAGAGAAATGTCACCGTGAAGGTCGGCGACGACGATGCCGCGGCCATCAGGTCGCTGGCGCTGATTGATTGCACGCCGCTGCCCCGTACAGGCTACAAGGGCCGGGACACTGCGGATTGGCTGCAAAAACAGGGCGTTAGCGTCACCACTGAGTCTAACGCCGCAACCCCCACAAAGTCCGGCGGGCTGGCGGCGCGGTTGGCGCCCGGCGAGGTCGTCATCCTCGGCGCAGGCCTCGATGATATGTCCTGCGCTGACCTCGATGCGGCCTGGACCATGGAAGCGGGCATGGTCTTCCCCGTCCCCCGGCGCGATACCAACATCTGGCTGCGCGTCACCGGCGAACACGCGCCGGCGATGTTCGCCAAGATCTGCGGCGTCGATCTCCGGCCCTGGAGCTTCCCGAACCATGCCATCGCCCAGACCTCGGTCGCGCGCCTGAACTGCATCGTTGTTCGCGATGATATTGCCGACATCCCTGCCTACCACATCCTCACCGACAGCGCGTCGGCCAGCTATTTCTGGATGTGCCTGCTCGATGCGATGGATGAATTCGGCGGAAAATCTGCCGGATATCAAAGCCTTAGAGAGTTCAGCGCTGGCTAAACGCCTGTTCGCGTGGTGTTCCCCCGATTGACGTGTGTAATGGCCCGCCCCCCGGCGGTCCTCTAGTTGTGGATACAACGGACAGTTTCCTACGTATCCCGTAGAGGCCCATCACACGCAACCACCCATGAAGGGGGTTTCCATGACTTCGAACTTCAATCGCGCCGTGCGTACCGCTGCACTGGGCGCCTTCGCCGTCGCAGGCGTATCCGTCTCGACGGTGCCTGCCCAGGCCCAGAACGAACCCGAATGGGGGGATGTGCTGGGCACAGCGCTTTGCATCTTCGCAGGCCGGCGCGTGCCGGAGAGCACGGTCAGCCAGAACGCAAGCAACAAGGGCTACACAAATATCCGCAAT
>JAJFFI010000180.1 GCA_021776755.1 Alphaproteobacteria bacterium
CTGCAGGGCAACTACCGCCTGCACTACGACGTGCACTTTCCGAGCGGCGGCGGCCAGCTGATCGAGGGCGGCGTGAACGGCGAATGGGCCTGGGACAATGGCCGGCTCTGCGTGCGGGGTTATGGCATCGAACACCCCGGACGCCAGTGCTACACGATCGCGCCCAAGGGTAGCGTCTCGACCAACCGGCGTGAGTACACCATGACCAATGTCGGCACCGGGCAGGTCTGGCAGATGTTTCTCTACAAGCGCGGCGAACCGTAACTCATGCCCTGGCTGGCACAGGGCCGGAATTGACGGGCAGGTTGTACGTGTATATGCACTGTTATTCATCTGGACCTGGATACACCCGGGCCGCAGGAGATCCAGAGCGATGGCGATTGAACGGCAGACCGTCACCCGCACGCAGCTGCGCCGGGCCGCGACCGGGTGCTATTGCAACGGCGCGCGGCAGGCAGCACGGGCGATGACACAGGTTTATGACGCCGCCCTGGCGCCGTCCGGGCTGGGCGTCAATCAGTTCTCGCTCCTGAGCGCGCTCGCCATACAGGGCCCGGTGGCGCTCGGGCAACTGGCCGAGGCCATCGTGATGGACCGCACGACGCTGACCCGGAACCTGCGCCCGCTCGAGAAGGCCGGGTTTGTGGAGTCGGTCGCCGGTAACGACCGGCGCACCCGCGAACTGCGCATTTCGGACGAAGGCCGGGCGCGGCTGGCCGAGGCGATGCCCTACTGGGAAGAGGCCCACGCGGATATGGAGCGGCGCCTGGGGCTGGGCCCGGAGACGGCGCAGGGTACGTTGCGTGTGCTGCAGCATGCCGCCGCGGCTGCGCGCTCGGCAGCGGACTAGTCGGCCCGATGACCGGCGCACCGGCGACATTCATGGAGGCGGCCCTGGCGGAGGCCGAAGCCGCGGGCGCGCGCGGCGAAGTCCCGGTGGGCGCCGTGGTCGTCGCGCCCGGCGGGCTGATCGTGGCGCAGGCCGGCAACCGGACCGAGGAACTGGCTGACCCGACGGCACACGCCGAACTGCTGGCGATCCGGGAGGCCTGCCGGACGGGTGGCAGCGCGCGGCTGCCGGACTGCGATCTCTATGTGACGCTGGAGCCCTGCCCGATGTGCGCCGCCGCCATCGGCTTTGCGCGCATTTGCCGGCTTTACTACGGCGCGGAAGACCCCAAGGGCGGCGGCGTCGACCACGGCCCCCGCGTCTTCAGCCATCCGACCTGCCATCACCGGCCCGAGGTCTATGGCGGTATCGGCGAACGGGCGGCGGGCGATCTCCTGAAGGCGTTCTTCAAGGAGCGGCGCTAGCAATGGCGGTTTCCGACGGGCAGGCGCCGAAGCGTTATGACGACATCCGCAAGAATCTCCAGACCGGCGACATCGTGCTGTTTTCGTGGCACGGCGGCTGGCGCTCGACCTCGACCTATCTGACATTCAACCGCTGGACCCATATGGGCATGATCGTGCGTTCGGCTGAATGGGATATCGTGATGCTGTGGGAGGCGACCGATCTGGTGAACATCGCCGACATGGAAACCGGGACCCGGGCGCCGGGCGTGAAGGTCGTGCCGCTAACCCAACGACTTCAAACCTATCCCGGGCCCAAGGCGGTGCGGCATCTCGAGGTCGATCGCACGCCCGAGATGATGGCGGCGCTGCGTGACTTCCGCGCCGAGATGCGGGGACTGCCCTTCGAGGCCAGCCAGTTCGAAATGTTCCGTTCAATCTTCAAGTGGTTCTTCGGGCGCAACCGCGAGGATCTGTCGACGATCTTCTGCAGTGAGATGGTCGCGGCCGCCTGGCAGCGCATGGGCTTGCTGCCGATGGAGCCCGCCTCGAACAGCTACGCGCCGAAGGATTTTACCGAGGACGTGGAATTGCCCTTCTTGAAGGGCGCGCGGCTCGGTCCGGAAATCCGGTTCGAGCTCTAGGCGCTTTTCCGTTCGGGCACGATCTCGACCAGCTCCATCTGATCGATATGCGCTTCCCAGGCCTGCACCTCGCGGTTCTGGCCTTTGACCTTCGACGGCGGCATCCGGCGTTCGGCCGGGTCGATGATCTTTATCAGGCCCGGGTCGTGCGCCAGGATGGCGGTGCGGGTGTGCTGGTCCATCAGGACCGCGTTGGTGGCCGCGTTGTGCTCGAGCCGGGCCGCGAGGTTGATCGTGTCACCGAAAAACGAGACCTCGATCACGTCCTGCCCGATGTCGAGTATCCAGAGGTCGCCGGTGCAGATGCCGATGCGCGTGCCCGACTCCGGCATGTCGGGATATTCCTCGCGGAGTTCGCCGAAAATCTCCTCGCCCAGCAGGATCAGGTCGCGGGAGAAGGCGAGTGCGTTCATCGGCGCGTGGGTGTTGAAATATGGGTAGTTGAAAATCGCCAGCACGGCATCGCCGATGAACTTGTCGAGCACGCCGCCGTGATCCCAGACCAGCTCCCGCGCGCGCCGGTAGTAGCGCGACATCGAACGCCGCAGCGCCGTGCCGCCGAGCGCCGTGACCATCAGCGAGAAATTCTTGAGGTCGGTGAAGACGACCGAGACATCCTCGATGCGCTGGCCGATCAGGAGTTGCTCCTCGAGCGGCGCATTCTTCTGGTTGAACCGCTGGATCACCGAGAAGGCGAACTGGCGGCGGAGCGTGTTGTACTGCGGCGGCAGGCCGCTCATCCGGCGCTGCGCCGCCGCGACGATGGTGGAGACCTTGCCGCTCGACTTGATGCGTTTGGTCTGCCGCTTGTCGTCCTCGGTCAGGTCGAGGTACTTCTCCATGTTCGTGGTGACGGCCGCCGTCTGCAACGCGTTGAGCGCATCGGGGGAGGTCAGGTCGAAAGCCTCGTCCTCGAGACCGAGGAACATCGCCACCTGATCGGCGCCGATCCAGACCGCCTGCACCGGCGCTGCCTTGAGCGTCCGCGCGAACTTCGATTTTTGCATCTTGCCGGGGCTGCTCGGCGTCGTCAGCAGGAAGCAGTCGACGCCCGTCGTCGCAAAGCGGAGATAGTCGGCGGCTTCTTCGAGCGCCCGCTGCTCGGGCTTGTCGTCGTCGACCCGGAGCGCGATCCGGTGCCCGTCCTTGCCGGCGAAGAGAAAATCGAACGGCCGCCGGCCGCGCTTGAACGACACAACCTCGAAGCCGACCGCCGTCAACAGGTTGCCAAGCGCCTGCCGGAAAATTGCCGGATCAACCGTTGCCATGTATCAAGCCTAACTCCGTGGCGGCGCGCCTCACAACCGGGCGTCCTCCCGGCGAGGCGGCCCTAGTAGATGGTGCGGACGCGATAACGGTGCACTGCCTTGCCGCCGGCCGGGACACGTACCGTCCATTCAACCAGCGAGACCGTCTTTTTCACGTGCCGCGAGCTCTCCTCGAGGATGCGCCAGTCGCCCGGGATTCGCTCGGCAACGATCACCTCGGCGTCCTCCTTGCCGGCATTCTTCAACTCGACCTCGTAGGCCGCCTCGAAGCCGCGCTTGCCGGGGCCGCTTTTTACGAAACCCTTGGCGCTGTAGTCGGTCTGCTTGCGCTCGGCGGTGATGTCGAAGGTCTGGCCGAGGCGGAGGCGGACCTTGCGGCCCTCGGGCGTATGGCCGATGCGGTCCTCGCCGATGAACAGCGCTTCCGACTTCGCGTCCGCCCGGTAGACCCGCACGACCCCTTGGGGCAAGGGCGTGCCGAGCTTGGCTTTCTTCTCGTTCTCGATTTCGAGGAACACATGTACGGCCGGCTTCTGGATGCCGCCGAGCCGCCGGGGATTGGCCGAGCCATCGACGCGGAACTCTTTCCGCGCCGGCACAGCTGCCGCCTTCATCAGCAGGATCTGCTTTGTCTGCCGGTCGAGCAGCGTGACCGGACGGTTGACGGTGAAGACGTGATAGTCGGCGAACTTCGCGCCGGAGACCTGGGCGCCGTCGGTCGAAGGAACCGCGGCGCGCGCGACCACCATCCCTTCCGCGCGCTCGCCCCGCGACCGCCCGCCACCGCTGACCACGTTCACCGTGCCGGCGACGAGCCGCAGGGTGGCGTCCTTGTAATCGACGCCGGTCGTATTGGTGAGCGTGATCCATACATTGAGGTCGAGGGATTTTTCGTCGGGCGCAAGGCTCGCGACATAGTCGGCCTGCCAGCCGAGGCCGCTGGTAAGGTAACTGAGTTTCACGGGGACCGTCTGGACGCCACCGCTCTGGACCGTGGCGAGCAGCGTCGGCGACGGGCGGAGACCCGGGGGCAGACCGTCGAATACGAGCCGCCCGGGCGTGCCGGTCTCGATCCGGTCGCCGATCTTCAACACCACCCCGCCATCGACGGACAGCAGTTCGGCCTCGATGGTATTTTCCTCGCCGGTGGTCGGGTGGCGCTGCACGACACGCACCTTCCGCCCGACATAGGCGCGGAGGATGTTCTGGTGATTGATTTGCCGGAATTCGAAATTCTGCTCGACGACCGAAAACCCGCTGTCCTTTGCCGTCGGTTCCAGCACGGCGGTCGCGGGGCGGAGCCCACGGCTGACGCCCGGAAACGCAAGCTGGTTCGTGCCGTCCTGGAGCTGGATCCGCCGATTGTCGTGGATCAGCCCTATACCGCCATTGTAGATCGCGACCGACACGGAATCTGGGCCGGGAACGGCGGTCTCGCCAGCAGTTTGGGCTGCGGCGGCCAGCGGCAGGGCGACCAGACAGGTGGCGGCTAGCGTGGCGGAGCGGAGTATGCGCATGGGGTTCTCCGTGAGCTATTGAACGGGGAGAAGGTTCCGGGACTGCTTCCGGTTTCCTATCCGAATATGGCAGGGGTGAGACGCGGCGGCTCGCCGCTAGCCAACGGGCCGGCGGGCGCGCAGCGCCTGGGTGAGCGTTCCGTCATCGAGATAATCAAGCTCGCCGCCGACCGGCACGCCGTGGGCGAGCCGGGACACGGTCACGTCCGCGCCGGCGAGCTGGTCGCTGACGTAATGCGCCGTGGTCTGGCCATCGACGGTCGCGCCCATGGCGAGGATCACTTCGGTGACGTCGTCTTCACCGGCGCGGCGCACCAGGCCGCCGATGCTGAGATCTTCCGGCCCG
>JAJFFI010000019.1 GCA_021776755.1 Alphaproteobacteria bacterium
TAGTCGCAGCTGCATGTGGTGAGACGGACGGTTCGGAGTTTCCAGTCTGTGTACTTGGGTGTGTCTGTCATGGTTTTGACCTTCCTGGTTCGTGTGGCCATGTTGCGTGTAGTGAACATGACGATCCGGCCTTCCTGGCCAGCATTCGTGGTCCCGTTTGCAGAGTGCGCACAGGCAGGAGTGTAATAGGCGCCTTTGTCCCTGCCCGCCGTGACGGTCGTCACAGTGGCGGCCTGCACACCGGCATATGATGATCGGCGAGGCTGAACCGAGGCTGCGTCCGGTCTTTTGCGACTGGCGCCGCCCACAATTATCCGGGGGATGACATGACCAACACAGCATTCTTCGCCGCGCGGCGGATGTTCGCGTGCCTCGTGGTCTTGACGGGGCTCTTCGCAGCAGCCGCCGTCATGGCGCCGCGGCCGGCCGAGGCCCAGACCTGCTCTCCGAGCTGGAACGGCAAATACCAGGGGCTGATCAAGAAACTGAATGTGCCGGGCGATCTCGGCCAGTACGGCCGCTGCTATCACTGGGGCAAATGGAGCGGGTCGAGCTACAAGGGCCATTCGGTGCCCAACGACAGTTACTGGGTCTACTCCTATCCGAACTGGTATGTGTGGCAGTCGGCCGGCGGCGGCAGGGTGCAGAACAGCGAGTCCGGCTGCTCGCCCTCGAAAAACGGCAAGTATTCCGGCCTGATCGCGAAACTGCCGATCCCGGGAGACCAGAGGCAATACGGTGCCTGCCACGACTATGGCCGCTGGAACGCCTCGAGCTACAAGGGCTACACGGTGCCGAGCGGCAGTTACTGGGTCTACAGCGCGCCGCATTGGTACGTCTGGAAGAACCGCAGCCGCTAGTCCGTCGCTTTAAGTGACCTCTCAGGTGGCGCGTCCGGCAGTCGAACCGGGCGCGCCGTCGCGATTCATGCAACAATCGACGCAAGAGCAGACCGGATCCAGCCGGTCCGCACAATTTTTGCGGCGAGGACGCTATGGCTGAGTTCGATTTCAGCACGCTTGCGCTCGACGAGCGCGATCTCAAGACCTTCGACACGGGCGAAACCCTCTTCTCGACCGGCGAGTCCGGCACGAGCATGTATGTGATCAAGTCGGGCTCGGTCGATATCCGGGTCGGCGGGAAGGTATTCGACACGGTGCATTCCGGCGGCGTGGTCGGCGAGATGGCGCTCATCGACAACGCGCCCCGGAGCGCGGACGCGATTGCGCGCGAGCCCTGCTCGGTGATCGAGGTCGACGAACGGATGTTCGCCTTTCTGGTCTCCGAGACCCCCTTCTTCGCGCTGCAGGTCATGCGCATCATGGCGGACCGCCTGCGGCGGATGAACCAGAGCGCGTAGCGCGGGCCCTATTTTCTGAAGGCCGCGAGGCCGCCGTCGCCGAAGAGGCGCACGGCATTTCCGTAGGCGATCCTGCGCGCCGTTGCTTCAGGCAATTGCGCGAGCCAGACCCGGTGCGCGTCGATCAACCCTGCGTAGTTTGCCGCCCGCTTCGCCGTATAGGGGTCGGAGCCCACCGTGAAGCGGTCGGGATAGCGCAGCAGCAACTCCCGCCAGGCTCTGTTTATCGTGCCCTTCGGCGCAATCGATCCCGCGCGCAGAGACAGCTCGGTGATGACGTCCGGGTAATCCGCCATCAGGCGCGCGACTTCGGAAACCGCGTCGGTCCAGCCGGCATGCGCCCAGAGAATGCGCGCCTTCGGGAACAGCTTCTTCACGCGCCGGATGGCCGCCGCGGTCGCATGGATATGGAGCCAGAGATCGTGCTCGGCGGCAAGCGCCACCACATCCCTGACGACCGGCGTCCCTGCCTCGGCGAGCTTGTTGAGATGGAACTCGCCGATGCCCCGGTAGTCGACAAGCCGGATGCGGCCGCGCAGATATGCCGGGGTGCCGGCGTCTTCGGTCCAGTTCCGCCAGCGGATCCGGCCGCGATACGGACTGAGCTCAGCGACGAACCGGGCCGGATCGAGCGCGTGCAGCCGCAGGGTCTGATCGTCGGGCGTGCTCGACACCAGCGCGCGCGGCACGCCGGCAGCCTCAAGGATCCCGGCAACCCGCGCCGGCGGATACCCCTGCCAGGGCCGCTCGCTGTAGTGAAGATGCGTGTCGAACACCGGCAACCGGTCGGCGGCCCCGGCCGGAACGAGCGGCAGGGCGAGCAGCCCGGAAAGCAGAATCAGGAAACGTCTTCGATCGCGCATGGCGGGAGTCTACGCCTGCCTCGAAGGCGGGAAAATGGCGCAGAAGGATTTTTCGGAAAAAATTGCCGGGTGTGACGGGCGTTACAGCGCGACCGGCACACCCGGGGTAAAGTCCACGCAACAGTTGTTCAGGGATCGGCGCCGGTTTTCCTCTCCAGACCGGATCCACCCAGGGGAACACACCCTTCGCCGGCTGTGCCGGGCACGGCTCTTGGCGAAGATCATACCACCGGCTGTGCCGCGCACGGCTCCGGGTGGTGACAGAAAAAAAGCCGGGTGCAGCCACACCCGGCTTTTTCGTGCGCGGTCGGGAAAGCTATCCGGCGGCGGCCGCGACCCCGATGGGGCAGGACACACCGGTGCCGCCCAACCCGCAATATCCCGACGGGTTCTTCGCCAGATACTGCTGGTGATAGTCCTCGGCGTAGTAGAACTCGGGTGCCTCGACGATTTCGGTCGCGATCGGCCCATAGCCCTGTTTCTTGAGCACCTTCTGGAACAAATCGCGCGTCGCCTCGGCCGCATTCCGCTGCGCCTCCGACGTGACGTAGATGCCCGAGCGGTACTGGGTCCCAACGTCGTTGCCCTGGCGCATCAGCTGGGTCGGGTCGTGGCCTTCCCAGAACACCTTCAGCAGCGCCTCAAAACTCACTTTTTTCGGGTCGAACACGACGCGGACGACCTCGTTGTGCCCGGTCCGCCCGGAGCAGACCTCTTCATAGGACGGATTTGTCGTGTGGCCGCCGGCATAGCCGACTGACGTGCTGTAGACGCCCGGAATTTTCCAGAACACGCGCTCAGCACCCCAGAAACAGCCGAGCCCGAAGAGTGCCAACTCCATGCCCTCGGGGAACGGCGGCAGCAGCTTGTTGCCGTTCACGTGATGCTTGTCGGCAATCGTGAGCGCGGTGTCGCGGCCCGGCAGAGCGTCCTCGGCGGACACCATCTCGAGCTTGTGCTTGGGGACCATGAAGGAAAAGACCATGGCAGGGGATCCTTTCGTGCGCGTGTTACGGTTGTCCCTAATGTAGGTACGCGACAGCGTCGGCGCCAGTGGGGCCTGGTGCGGGCCCGCCGCACAACTTCGTGAACCCATGCCCTCCCCCGAGGCCGATGCGCGAGTCGCCCGAAACCATCCTTGAACGCGTCTTCGGCTATCCGGCGTTCCGGCCCGGCCAGCGCGAGATCATCGACGCGGTCATGAACGGCGCCCGCGCGCTCGTCGTGATGCCGACGGGCAGCGGCAAGTCGCTGTGTTTCCAGATACCGGCGCTGGTGCTGGCGGGACAGGGACGCGGCACGACGATCGTGGTCTCGCCGCTGATTGCCCTGATGCGCGACCAGGTCGCCGCCCTGCGGCTGAACGGCGTGGCGGCCGCCAGCGTCAATTCCGCCAATCCCCCGCACGAGAACGATGCCACCCTCGACGCGCTCGAACGCGGCGAACTCGCGATGCTCTATGTCTCGCCCGAGCGCCTGATGATGCCCGGCATGATGGCGCGGCTCGCGCGCAATCCGCCGGCGCTGATCGCGATTGACGAGGCGCATTGCGTCTCGCAGTGGGGGCACGATTTCCGGCCCGACTATGTGCGGCTCGCGGGACTCGGCAAGGCGTTCCCGGACACACCCCTGATGGCACTGACCGCAACCGCGGATGCTGCCACCCGGCGGGATATCCTCGAGCGCCTGTTCGCGGGCGGCGCGCAGGAATTCTGCTCGGGCTTCGACCGCCCCAACATCCGGCTCTCGATTGCGCCCAAGACCAGCCCCAAGCGTCAGTTGCTGGCGGCACTGGAGCAATACGGAGACGACACGGCCGGCATCGTCTACTGCCTGTCGCGCCGCAAGACCGACGAGACGGCAACCTGGCTTTCCGGCGAAGGGTTCACGGCGCTGCCGTATCACGCCGGCATGGACTCGGCCACGCGCGACCGCAACCAGGACCGGTTTCTGCTCGAGGACGGCGTGGTCATGGTGGCGACGATCGCCTTCGGCATGGGCATCGACAAACCCGACGTGCGACTGGTGGTGCACTACGACCTGCCCAAGACCGTGGAGGGCTATTACCAGGAGACGGGCCGCGCCGGCCGCGATGGGCTGCCCAGCGACTGCGTGCTCTTCTAT
>JAJFFI010000181.1 GCA_021776755.1 Alphaproteobacteria bacterium
CTCGGCAACCTCGGCCCGCGCGCCGATGAAGCAGTTGTCCTCGATAATGACAGGCCCCGCCTGCAGCGGCTCAAGCACGCCGCCAATGCCGGCTCCGCCCGAGATATGGCAGTTCTTGCCGATCTGCGCGCAGGATCCCACCGTCGCCCAGGTGTCGACCATCGTGCCGCTGTCGACATAGGCCCCGAGGTTCACAAAGCTCGGCATCAGGATCACGCCCGGCGCGATATAGGCGGACTTGCGGACGATGCAGTTCGGCACCGCGCGAAAGCCCGCGTCGCGGAATTCGCTCTCACCCCAGCCCGCGAACTTCGAGGGCACCTTGTCCCACCAGCCGGTGTTCTCGCCGGGGCCGCCCGGAATCATCGTCATGTCGTTGAGGCGGAACGACAGCAGCACCGCCTTCTTGGCCCACTGGTTCACCTGCCAGGCGCCGTCTTTCTTTTCAGCTACCCGCAGCTCGCCCCGGTCGAGCAGGTCGAGCGTTGCCTCGACCGCGTCGCGCACCGTGCCGGTGGTGCCGGTATTGATGCTGTCGCGGTCCTCAAAGGCCGCTTCGATGGTGGATTTCAGATCGGACTCGCTCATGGCCGGGCCTGCTTGCGACAGTTGGAAAGAGGGGCATCGGATGCGGCGGGAACATGGCGCTGCCCCGGAGGCCTGTCAACGCCGCGAACGCCCGCGCAGGACGCCGGCTCAGATCGGCAGGTCAGGCGGCGGAACCCGCGGCCTTTGCGTTCTGCGCTGCCAGCACGTCATGCAGCCAGGAGGCGAGATCGGTGATCCGGTGATGCACATGCCCGTCGTCGGCGCCTTGGTGGCCGAAGCGTTCCTCGGTCTGCACCCAGACGGTGGTCATGCCAAGGGCGGCGGCGGGCTCGAGGTTCTTCGCGATATCGTCGAAAAACACCGTGCGCGCCGGCTCGAGCCGGTGTTGCTCGGCGAGGATCCGGTAGGGCGCGATGTTGGGCTTCGGGATGTAGTCGGAGGCGACGATGTCGAAGATCGCCTCGAAATGGTGCGGCACCCCGAGGCGGTCGAGCACCCGGTCGGCATGCGCGACAGTGCCGTTCGTATAGATCAGTTTCCGCCCCGGAAGGGCTGAAAGCGCCTTGTCGAGCGAGGGCGCGGCGGCGACCGGGCTGTGGTCGATCGCATGCACGAAATCGAGGAACTCGACCGGATCGAGCCCGTGGTTGTCCATCAGCCCCCGCATCGTCGTGCCATGCTCGTGATAATAGCGCTTTTGCAGCGCCCGGGCCTCGGCAAGCTCGATGCCGAGGAAATTGCAGATGAACGCCCCCATCTTCTCGTCGATCTGGTCGAACAGCCGGCAACTCGCCGGATAGAGCGTGTTGTCGAGATCGAACAGCCAGACATCGATGTGATCGAGCGCCGGGGCCGGATCTGCGGGTCTCTCGGCGGATACGGGCGCGATTTTGGGAGGGTCGTCAACCATTCGGTCACTCTCTCTGAATAGGCTGGCAGCCGCAAGCCGGGACCGTAGTCGTATGGCCTCGAATTCACCGCGCTCCCAAGGGCGAAAAACGGTTAACGGTTTATTTGTTCCTCGTTGCTACGTTCGGTCGCAGGGGACTCAAGGGATCAGTCAGGAAACGCAATTATGGATGGCAGTGTCACCGCCGCGGAGGGCCTTGTAGGCCGTATTTCCGGGCTTTCAGGCTCCCAGGACGTATCGTTTGTCGAGAAATCGAGCAGCAAACGGTCGCACCTGCATGTCGGCCGTCTGGTCAAGATGCGCGCAGCCCGTTCGGTTGTCTTCGGAACCGTCATCCGGCTCCGCCGCTCTGACGAAGCAACGGGCGAAAGCGCGACCGAAGTCAAGATCGACCTGATCGGCGAGGCGCCGGTCGGTGAAGACGGACGTTTGCAGGGTTTCCAGCGCGGTGTGTCGATTTTTCCGTCGCTCGGCGACGCCGTCTACCTCGCGACGCCGGAAGACGTGAAATGGGTCTATGCGCGCCCGGCGCAGGCCACGGTCCGTATCGGCGCGATTCACAACGCTGCCGACCTTCCGGCCTACGTCATGGTCGACGATCTTCTCGGCAAGCATTTCGCGGTGCTCGGCACCACGGGCGCGGGCAAGTCCTGCACCACGACGCTGATCCTCCGCCGCATCCTCGAGCAGTATCAGAACGCCCATGTCGTGCTGCTCGATCTGCACAACGAATACACCTGGGCCTTCGGCGACCAGGCCGAGGTGCTGAACACCCAGAGCATCAAGCTTCCCTACTGGCTCTTCAACTTTGAGGAAGCGGTGGAAATTTTCGTTGGCTCTGACCGCAAGGACCGTGCCGCCGAGATCACCGTGCTGTCCGAACTGATCCCTGCTGCCCGCAAGCGGTTTCTCGGCAACTCGGATCTGGCTGACATCGTCACCGTCGACACGCCAGTGCCTTACCGGATCGGCGATTTCATGGCCGTCCTCGACGAAGCGATGGGCCGGCTCGAGAAACCCGATGGCCTTCTGCCCTATAACCGCATCAAGGCGCGGCTCAATGCGCTCCGGTCCGACAGCCGCTTCGATTTCATGTTCGGCGGCATGACGGTCAAGGACAGCATGGCCGACATCCTTTCGCAGATATTCCGCATCCCCGTGGACGGCAAGCCGATCACCATCATCGACATGTCGGGCGTCCCATCGGACGTGATCAACGTCGTGGTTTCAGTGCTGTGCCGCATGACCTTCGACTTCGCGCTCTGGCACAAACAGGTTCCACCGATCCTGCTGGTCTGCGAGGAAGCGCATCGCTACGCCCCCGCAGACCCCGATGCCGGCTTCGGCCCGACCCGAAAGGCGCTCGGCCGGATCGCCAAGGAAGGCCGAAAATACGGCGTCTCTCTTTGTCTCGTGACGCAACGGCCGTCGGAACTCGACACAGCGATCCTGTCGCAATGCGGCACCATTTTCGCGCTCCGCATGAACAACAAGACCGATCAGGATTATGTCGCAGGCGCGATGCCGGAATCCGCGACTGGCATGCTGGCCTACCTGCCGTCGCTCCGCACCGGCGAGGCAATCGCGATGGGTGAAGGCGTCTCGGTCCCGATGCGCCTGCGGTTCGATATTCTGCCCGAGGATCAGCGGCCGATGAGCTGGACCGCTCCCTTCTCCGAGGCCTGGCAGGACGACATTACGGACACGGACTTCATCGGCGCGGTGGTCGAACGCTGGCGGTTCCAGGGCCGTGGCGGCACCTGACGGGTGGCACCGTTTCGACGATACCCGATGCACGCGCAGAAAGACTGGAAATAGCCCATGGACGCGGCAAGCAAGATTGAACAGATGGCAGCGCAAATGACGTCTCGGGCGTCCGCCACGGCAGAGGCTTCGGCCCCTGCCGCCACGGCGAGCGCTCCTGCCGCTGCCCCCGCCGCCAAGCCAAGGCCCGCCCAACCGACAAGCCCGGCAAACGACGAAATCGCAAAACTTCGCCGCGACCGCGACCGTTATGTCGCCTTTGCCTTCTGCGCCTCGGACGTTCTGGTCGAACTCGATTCCGATGGCGCGGTCGCGGCTGTCGCCGGCGCAATCGCAGCACTCGTCCACGCCGACTTCAAGACACTCAAGGGCCAGCATTTCCTCGATCTCGTCGACCCGCGCGACCGCCACCGGGGCGATGTCCTGATGCAGGCCTTCAAGGCCGGCAAGCGGGGCGAGCCCGAAGTTGTCCGTCTGATCCATCACGGCGAGGAGGGCGGATCGGTGCCGTTCTCGATCACCGGGTGCTGGCTCTCGGAACTCGGCGGGCATTATTTCCTCGCCATGCGCCGGGCTGCCGCGGCCGCCCCCAAGATTGCACGCCGCAAGATCGAATCGGTCGTCAAAAGCGAGCCGATCGGCGAGCTGTTGGGGACGGAAGAATTCACCAAGCGGATGGCCGACAAGCTTCGCCGTCTCAAGTCCGATGGCGAGGACGGCAAGCTCTCACTGCTCAAGCTCGACAAGCTCGATGCGCTCGAAAGCCGGCTCGACGACTCGACCCGCGCCGAACTCAAGAACCGCATCACCGCCATCCTCCAGGAGGGTGCGGCCGAAGGTGCGCTCGCAGGCTCTTTTGGCGAGGGCCGCTTTGGCGTCGTCCTCGACCGCGACGTCCATGCCAAGGACATCTCCAAGCGCATTGCAGGGATGGCGCAGTCGGTCGACCCCGAAGGCAAGGGCATCGAGATGAAGACCGCCGAACTCGACACCAGGGATACCGACCTTCGCGATGCGGACGCGATGAACCTGCTGTCCTACTCGATCAACAGTTTTGCGTCCGGAACCGAAGGCGGCATGACGATCGATGACCTGCAGAATGGCCTGACGGAAGTCATGGGCCGCAACGGCCGCCTGATGAAGGCGGTCCGCCGGGTCATCGAAGACCGCCGCTTCCAACCCCATTTCCAGCCGATCGTGCATCTCGCCTCGCGCTCGTGCAGCCACTATGAGGCGCTGTCGCGGGTCACTGACGCCGCCCTCGAGTTGCCGCCGCAGGAGTTCATTTTATTCTGCGAGCAGACCAGTCTCATTCGCGAATTCGACCTCGCGATGGTGCGCAAGAACGTCGACATCCTCGACGATCTCGGCCGCCGCGGCGAGCACCTCCGTATCGCGGTCAATCTTTCGGGGCCGTCGCTCGACGACCAGGCATTCCGCGACGAACTCAAGGGCATCCTCGCCACGAGCGACGTTCCGTCCGAGCTGATGTTGTTCGAGATCACCGAGTCCTCGGCGCTCGCCGATCCGGCGCAGACCAATCTCTACATCCAGGAACTTCGCGCCGACGGCTACAAGGTCTGTCTCGACGACTTCGGCGCGGGCGCGGCCTCGCTCGAATATCTCCGCGAGCTCGAGATCGATGTCGTCAAGATCGACGGCAGCTATGTGCGCAAATCGCTGAAGACCGAGAAGGGCGCTGTCCTGTTCCGCTCGATGGTGCAGATGTGCAAGGAACTCGAGCTCAAGACGGTGGCCGAGATGGTCGAGGACGAGGCCGACGTGGCCTTCCTCACTAAAACCGGCGTCGACTACGGCCAGGGCTGGTACTTCGGCAAGCCCGCGCCCGAGATCCCGAATTATTCCATGGGTTCGGACCGGCCGGTTGTCGCGCGCCGCCGCGGCGAGGTCGAAAGCTGGGGCTGACATGTCCGCTCCGGCCCGCGTTCCCGAATCCGAACGGCGCAAGACGTCTCCCGCAATTTCCGGCGGGCTGACTCTCGATCACTGCGCCTTTGCAGCTCTCCTGCTCGATGCCGATGGCCGTGTTGCGGCGGTTTCCGATGCCGCCCGCGCGCTCCTGGGCGATGAACCCGCAGCTTCGCCCGAACTGGCCGCGTTCCTGTCCGGCGAGGCCGGGCACGGCGAACACACGTTCGAGATTGCGCAGCCCGACGGCCAGGTCCGCACGATAGAGGCACGCCGTCTCGCGATGGGGGCGGCGGGCGGTGCGGTCTTTCTGCACGACCACACCGACGAACAGGCCTTGCGCGATCTGCTGATCGAGTCGCGCAAGCGCTACAAGGACCTGGTCGATATTTCTTCGGCCTTCGCCTGGGAGACCGGGCCGGACGGCGCGTTTGTTTTCGTGTCACCGCCCAGTGCGCTGGGCTTTGGCGCCGAGCAGCTTCTCGGCGCGGGACCTCGCGGACTGATGCCTTTCCTGCCGCAAGGCGCGCCTGCGCTGCCGTTCGAGGCCAAGAGCCCGCTCGCCGACTTCGAAATCTGGATGACCATGAGCGATGGCGAGCAGGTCTGTCTGATGAGTGCCGCGGTGCCGCTGTTCGACGTTGACGGCGCTTGGCGCGGCGCACGGGGGGTCTGCCGCGACGTCACTGCTGCCCGGGCGCATGAAACCCGGCTCGCCGCGATGCACGACCGCGAGCGCCGCATGGCCTACATCCTGGGCGCGGTCAACGAAATGGCCAACGCCGACGAAATCCTCAACGCCGCGGCGCGCGCCACCGCGCATACTTTCGGCGCCTCCGCCTGCCGTCTTTTCCGCGGTGCGGTGTCGCCGGAACCGGTCGCCGCTTTCGGGCAGGCCCCGGACACGCCGCTGGAACTGCCGATCGCCGACGGGGTCTCCGCAATCACCGAGACAAAGGGCGTGTGGCTGCAGGCCGCGACCCGGCACGATGGCGCCGTCAGCGGCCTCGTACGGCTGTGGCGAACGGCAGATGCCGAGCCCTGGAATGCCGACGACGAAGCCTTTCTCGCAGATGTCCGTCACCACATCGCGCTGGTCGTCGAACAGGCGGTACAGCGGAAGGAACTGCACCGGCTTTCGGCGACGGACCCGCTGACCGGACTTGAGAACCGCCGCTCGTTTTTCGATGCCATTTCGGACCGGCTCGCCGCAGTGGCCGGTGGCGCGCGCGCGGCCGACCGCCGCCCCGCCGCACTGCTCTATGTCGATCTCGACAATTTCAAACAGGTCAACGATCACTTCGGCCACCAGGCCGG
>JAJFFI010000182.1 GCA_021776755.1 Alphaproteobacteria bacterium
TTCGCCTCGGTCGCCACCGCAACCGCAGGCGGGATGCCGATGAAAATAAGGAGCGGCGTCATCAGAAAGCCGCCTCCGACACCGAACAGTCCGGAAAGAAATCCCACGCCGCCGCCAAGTCCCAGGAGCAGGAACACATCCACGGAAATTTCGGCGATCGGCAGGTAAATCTGCATTCAGGGCACCCCTGCGACACAAACTACGCAGAGGGCCGGGTTCCGCAAGCCTAAAGCGGTGAAATCGCGGCTATTTCTGCAGAATGTCGGAAATTTCACTGAGCTGCGTACGGGCGCGCAGGAGATAGAAACCCTGGTTCGACAGATGGCTCGGCCGGATCTGGGCGTCCGGCGAACCGTTGACGACGACCAGCGGTTCGATCCGGGCCGCGGTCTCGAGGCTGTCGATCATCCGGCTCCAGACCGGAGTGAGGCCCTTTTCAGCGACGATCGACTCGAAATCCTTGCCAAGCGCTTTCAGCACCAGGGCGTAGCCGTAGATGCGGCCCTTGATGTTGTAGAAAATGTCATCGACCTTGAAGTCGATCAGGTCGCCCGAATGCAGTAGGATGTGCTCATCGATGATCTGCGAGGCGGAACCTAGGTCTTTCGAGATCCGGTCAAGGGTCTGCAGCAGGTTGTCGGCGCGCACCTCGAATACCGCGTTGCCGGCCCCAAGCCGCTTGTTGTAGGCGAGCAGGCGTTGGCGTGCGGCGCGGTACCGGTCCTCGGAGGTCGTCGTCGGCAGCCAGGAAACTGACGGGTCGAAATACCAGACATCGCCGCGATACTGCAGCTGGCTGACCGCCTCCTTGAGGTCCTTGTCCGACTGGCTAGACCCGCGGCTGCGGCCGATCTGGTCAAGCATCTCGAGCGAGAACCGGGCCAGCGCCTCAATGACGCCCTGCTGAAAATTGGGCATGTTGTCGAGCGCCGCGGCAGGCATGAAGAACGGATCCTGCGACGTCCAGCGGTTGACCTCGGTCTCGCGGCGGAGCAGTTCGGCCGCGACCGCAACCGCGTGACTTTCTCCCTTCCCGATCGTGTAGGCGAGGCTCAGATCGTCGTCGACCTCATGAATCCATATCATTCCGATTGCGTAATAAAGCGCGATCAGCAACACGATGATGACCGGCGCCCGGCCGAGCCACCGCCAGCGGCTTCCGCTGACCGGTTCGCTCCCGGGATAAAGAGCTTCCTTGCGCGAGCGGCGGAAGACACCCCCGGCGCGGTCCGTCGTCCGGCTCCACCAGTCCTTCACTTTTTCGAGTCCCGCCATTGTGCCCTTCCGTCCGGGCCGCGGATTTGTCCGCAGCCGCTGTATATGTGGCGTGCGGCGGTTACGGCTGCAAGAGGCCGACGATCTCTTTCACCTCGCGCAGGACCGGTTGGGCCAGCGCATCGGCGCGCGTACCCCCGTCGCGCAGCACATCGTCGATATAGCCCGGGTCGGCGACCAGCTTCTGCATCTCCTCGCCGATCGGTCCCATCGATGCGACGGCGAGATCGGTGAGTGCCTGCTTGAACTCCGAAAACTGCTTGCCGCCATATTCAGCCTGCACGTCGGCGACCGGGGTGTCGGCGAGCGCCGCGAAGATCGTCAGCAGGTTCAGGGCTTCCGGACGCTCCTCCCGAAGCTTGTCGAGATCGGCGCCGGCTTCCGGGACCGGCTCGGGATCGGTCTTGGCCTTGCGGATCTTGAGCGCGATTTCGTCGGGTCCGTCGGTAAGCGTGATGCGCGAGTATTCCGAAGGATCGGACTTGCTCATCTTCTTCTCACCATCGCGGAGACTCATAACGCGGGTCGCCTCGCCGAGGATCAGTGGCTCGGTCACCGGAAAGAACTCGACGCCGAAATCGTGATTGAATTTCTGCGCGATGTCGCGGGAGAGCTCGAGGTGCTGCTTCTGGTCCTCGCCCACCGGTACATGGGTCGCCTTGTAGGTGAGGATATCGGCGGCCATCAGCACCGGATAGGCGTAGAGCCCGACCGAGGCGTTCTCGCGGTTCTTGCCGGCTTTCTCCTTGAACTGGGTCATGCGGTTCAGCCAGCCGAGGCGGGCGACGCAGTTGAATACCCAGGCGAGTTCGGCATGGGCCGAGACCTGGCTCTGGTTGAAAATGATGTGCTTCTTCGAGTCGATGCCGGCGGCGATGAAGGCGGCGGTGACTTCACGGATGCTCTTGCGAAGCTCGTCCGGTTCCTGCCAGACCGTGATCGCATGCAAGTCGACGACGCAATAGATGCATTCGAAATCGTCCTGCAGGCGGACGAAATTCCGGATCGCGCCGAGATAGTTGCCGAGATGGAGATTGCCGGTCGGTTGCACGCCGGAAAAGATGCGGCTCATGACGGTCGGACCTGATTGGGGTTCAAGAAAAGAGCGGCAGGGAAGCGGTCTTATCGCCGGGCCTGTCCATGCGGTCAAGGTCGCGCCCGGTCAGGGATGCCGGGCGCACCTGTCTCAGGACTTCTTGCGGAACGCCGCCGCCAGTTCGCGGAGACTGGCAGCGCGGATAATCAGCGCGGCGGCCACGTAGATGACAACGCCGTAGAGCACGAGGCCACCCATCGCCAGGATTTTGCGGAGCAACGTGTCGTCGAACCACGGCGCGAGCCAGCCTGCCGCCGGCAGCACCGCCGCGGCCATCGCGACGGCCGCAGCCACACTCAGCGGCAGGCGACTGTAAAGCTGCCCGTCGCGCGCGAGGAAACCCCGCCGGTAAAGCGACACCCCGAGCAACACCGCGTTGACCCAGGCAGCGACGCTGGTCGCAACCGCAATGCCGACATGGGAAAGCCACTGCAGCAGGATGAGGCTGAGCGCGATGTTGATGGCCACACCGATGCCGGCATAGATGACCGGCGTCCGGGTGTCCTCCCGGGCGAAAAATCCGGGGCTGAGCACCTTGATCAGCACGAAGGCCGGCAGGCCCGCGCCGAACGCCACGAGGGCGGCGGCGGTGGCGGCCGTATCCGCCGGGCCGAATTCGCCGCGCTCGAACATGACTTTCACGATGGGTCCGGCGATCGCCATCATCGCGGCCGCAGCCGGCACGGTAATCAACATCGAAATCTCGATGGCGCGGTTGAGTGTGCGCTTGGCAAGCTTCGGATCGTCAGACCGGAGCTGGCGCGACAGCGTCGGCAGCAGCGCCGTACCAATGGCGATGCCAATCACGCCAAGCGGGAACTGGTATACCCGCTCGCCATAATAGAGGTACGACACCGCGCCCGGGATCAGGGTCGCGATCATGGTCCCGACCAGCAGGTTGATCTGGGTCACGCCCGCGCCGATGGCGCCCGGAACCATCAGGGCCAGCAACCGCTTCATGTCCTTGGTCAGGCGCGGGCGCGGCATGCGGAGCCGGATATTGGTGCGCCATGCCGCCCAGACCAGCACGAGGAACTGCGCGGCCCCGGCCAGAACCACGCCCCAGGAGAGCGCGTGCCCCATGGTCGGGAACATGTCGCCTGCCAGCACCAGCGTCAGCACGAGGATGATATTGAGCAAGACGGGGGCCGCGGCCACCGCCGCACACCGGTAGAGCGAGTTCAGGACGCCGCCGTAAAGCGCGAGCAAGGCCATGAACAGCAGATACGGCATGGTGATGCGCGTGAAGAGCACCGCCTGGTCGAAGATCTCGGGGTCGTCGGTGAAGCCCGGCGCGATGCCGTACATGAGCCACGGCATGAAAATCTCGCACAGGATGACAAAGACCAGCAGCGCGAATGTCAGGAGCGACAGCGATTCTTCGGCAAACTTCGACGCCCTGGCCGCGCCCTCCGCCTCAAGGCGTTTTGAGAAAAGTGGCACAAAGGCCGCCGTGAAAGCGCCTTCGGCCACCAGCCGGCGAAACAG
>JAJFFI010000183.1 GCA_021776755.1 Alphaproteobacteria bacterium
TCTATGCTGACTTTTCGCCTTCGCCTTCACTTTCGAGCGTGAGCGGATAGGCGAGCTTGTCGAAGATCTCCGTCGGCACGACCTGCCGGAACTTGGTGACCTCGAGCTCCCAGTTCGAGAGCAGCCGCTCGGCGAACCGCGAGTGGGTCTGCGACCGGTGTTCGCGCACCAGCCCTTCCAGCACCGATTGCCAGTGCGGCGTCTCGACCCGCTGTACCATGACCGAGTCCGGGTTCAGGTAGGTCTCGAGCGAGGCGTCCGGGTCGTAGACGAATGCCATGCCCCCCGTCATTCCGGCCGCGAAATTATCGCCGACCGGGCCGAGGATCACGACCGTGCCGCCAGTCATGTATTCGCAGCCGTTGTGCCCGCAACCCTCAACCACGGCGGAGGCGCCGGAGTTCCGCACGGCGAACCGTTCGCCGGCCTGGCCCGCGGCGAACAGCCGTCCCGCGGTCGCGCCATAGAGCACGGTGTTGCCGATGATGACGTTGTCGTTGGAGACCAGCGGGGAGGAGGTCACCGGGCGCACGACGATGGTGCCGCCCGAAAGCCCCTTGCCGACATAGTCGTTGGCATCCCCCAGCACATCGAGCTTGAGCCCGCGCACGGCCCAGGCGCCGAGCGACTGCCCGGCCGAACCCCTCAGCCGCACGGTGATCTGGTTCGGCGGCAGGCCGGTCATGCCGTACTTCCGGGTGATCATCGACGAGAGCCGGGTGCCGATCGCGCGCTGGGTGTTCTGCACGTTGTAGGCAAGCTGCATTTTCTCGCCTTCCTCCAGCGCCTGGCGCGCATCGGTCAGCATCTGCGCGTCCAGCGTGTCAGGCACCTCATTGCGGCCCTCGAGCGTGCAGTAACGCGCCTCGTCGCCCGAGTCGGCCTGGGCCAGGAGCGGGTTGAGATCGAGGTCGTCGAGATGGGCGAACCCGCGGCTCACCTGGAACAGGAGATCGGTGCGGCCGATGATGTCGGTGAGCCTGGTGTACCCGAGCTGCGCCAGGATCTCGCGGATTTCCTCGGCAACGAAGCTGAACAGGTTCACGACCTTCTCGGGCGTGCCGGTGAATTTGTCGCGCAGACGCTCGTCCTGGGTACAGACGCCGACCGGGCAGGTGTTGGAATGGCACTGGCGTACCAAGATGCAGCCCATCGCGACCAGCGAAGCGGTGCCGATGCCGAACTCCTCGCCGCCCAGCATGGCCGCGATCACCACGTCGCGCCCGGTCTTGATGCCGCCGTCGACCCGGAGCTTGATGCGGTGGCGGAGTTTGTTCAGCGTCAGCACCTGGTGCACTTCCGAGAGGCCCATCTCCCAGGGCACGCCCGCGTATTTGATCGAGCTTTGCGGCGAGGCGCCGGTGCCGCCGGAATGTCCTGAAATCAGAATGACATCCGCCTTGGCCTTGGCCACACCCGAGGCGACCGTGCCGATGCCGGCCTGCGCCACCAGCTTCACGCAGACGGTCGCATTGGGGTTCACCTGCTTGAGGTCGTAGATCAGCTGGGCCAGATCCTCGATCGAATAGATATCGTGGTGCGGCGGCGGCGAGATCAGGGTCACGCCGGCCGTCGAATGCCGCAGCTTGGCGATCATCTCCGAGACCTTGTAGCCGGGCAGCTGGCCGCCCTCGCCGGGCTTGGCGCCCTGGGCGATCTTGATTTCGATCTCGCGGCAGTTGTTCAGATATTCGGTCGTGACGCCGAACCGGCCCGATGCCACCTGCTTGATTGCGGACGACGGGTTGTCACCATTGGGCCGCGGGCGGTAGCGGGCGCGGTCTTCGCCGCCCTCGCCGCTGTCGGACTTGGCGCCAATCCGGTTCATCGCGATCGACAGCGTCTCGTGCGCCTCGGGCGACAGCGCGCCCAGCGAAATGCCGGGGGAGACCAGGCGCTTGCGAAGCTCGGTGATCGACTCGACCTCGTGCCCTGAAACCGGATCGCGGTCGGGGTCGAAATCCCAGAGATCGCGGAGGTGGATCGGCGCGGTCTGGCGCACCGCGTCGGCGTATTTCTTGTAGGTCGCAAAGCTGTCGGTCGCGACCGCGTGCTGCAGCATGTGGATCTGCGTGCCCTCGAAGGCATGCAGCTCGCCGGTGTTGCGGTACCGGTAGAGCCCGCCGATGGGCAGCGGGATCGCGTCCGAGCCCCAGGCCTTGAGGTGCTGCTCGATGACCTTCTTCTCGATGCCGGGGATGCCGATGCCCGAGATGCGCGACGGCATCCCCGGGAAGAACTCGGCAACCAGCGAGCGCGAAAGGCCCACGGCTTCATAATTGTATCCGCCGCGATACGAACTGATGACCGAGATGCCCATCTTGGACATCACCTTGAGCAGACCGGCGTCGACCGCCATCCGGAACCGCTGCAGGCAGTCCTCGATGGCAAGATCGCCGAACAGTCCGCGCCGGTGCCGGTCGAGGATGGTTTCCTGCGCGAGATAGGCGTTGACCGTCGTCGCCCCGACGCCGATCAGGCAGGCGAAGTAATGCACATCGAGACACTCGCCCGAGCGTACGTTGAGGGACGTAAAGGTGCGAAGCTGTTCGCGCACCAGGTGGCTGTGGACCGCGCCGGTTGCGAGGATCATCGGCATCGGCGCGCGCCCGCTGCCGATCCCGTCGACGCTGGAGTTCTCGCCGGAGTTCCGGTCCGACAGGATCACGTGGACGCAGCCCTCCCGGACCCCGTCCTCGGCTTCCTGGCGGATGCGGTCGATCGCGACCGACAGGGCGCCCGGCCCGTCCGTCGGGTCGAAGGTGCAGTCGATCTCGACCGCGCTGCCGCCCATGTAGTCGCGGAGCGCCACGAACTCGCCGTTCGAGAGCACCGGGCTCTCGAGCTGCAGCAGGTCGCACTGGCTCGCGTCCTCGTCGAGGATGTTGCCGAGGTTGCCGAGCCGGGTCTTGAGGCTCATCACCTGGCGTTCGCGCAGCGAATCGATCGGCGGATTGGTGACCTGGCTGAAATTCTGCCGGAAGAAATGATGCAGCCCGCGATACTGGTCGGAGAGCACCGCGACCGGCGTGTCGTCGCCCATCGAGCCGATCGCCTCCTTGCCCTCGCTCGCCATCGGGTGCAGCAGAATCTCGATCTCTTCCATGGTCCAGCCGAAGGCGTGCTGGCGGCGGCGGAGTTCTTCCTTGCCGAAGGTCGCCATGTCGGCTTCGCCGGCTTTCTCGC